>JABAHL010000011.1:0-85206 GCA_019353055.1 Faucicola osloensis | reverse complement strand
CGATGAGGTAGTCGCTGTAGAGTTCTATCATGTCTTTGTTCATTTGTTTACTCTCGCTGACTGCTTTTTTTGTTATGATAGCGCTTTTTTAAAGGGCTGCGTAACTTCAGTAAAAAAGATAATATTTGGCGCATGAATGCAGTGGGACAAGGATTTAATGGTGGATTGGCAGCCTTAATCAAGCATTTCGGTGGTGAAGTGGCTGAAGAAGCGCCTATACAAGCCGCACCAACTTCGCCTATTACCCCACAACTATCCAAAATTGATTTAAAAAAGAAGATTTCCTTAGAAAAAGCAGAGAAAACAGGTAACGCCAGCATTATCGATTTAACCAAAAAGTCACTGATACAACTGGAAAAGAAAAACCTACTTGATGTACAAGCACGTGTCGCTTTAGTGCTAGATGCCTCAGGCTCAATGAACCATCAATATCATAATGGCGATGTGCAAAAAGTGGTTGATCGTCTTATGCCATTGGCAATTAACTTTGACAATGACGGTAGTTTTGAATGTTGGGCATTTGCTCAATATACCACGCAGCTTGATGATGTCACTTTAACCAATGTAAATCAATTTATTCAAACAACCAAGCGCGGTTGGCGCAACTGGCAGGTGGGCGCAAGGATCAATCAAGAAATACCAGCGATTGAAGCAGTGATTAATTATTATCAGCAGTTTAACGATGGTGTCCCTGTGTATGTGTTGTTTATCTCCGATGGTGGTGTGGGCAGTGGCAGGCAAATGCAAAAGGTTTTAACGCAGGCAGCAACGCTACCCATTTTTTGGCAGTTTGTTGGAATTGGCGGTCGCAATTATGGGGTGCTTGAAAAACTCGATGATATGACAGGCCGTATTATTGATAATTGCAATTTCTTCGAGTTAGAGCGTATCACTGGTATCAGCGATGAGCGCTTGTATGAGCTTTTATTAGAAGAGTTCCCCAGTTGGTTAAATGAGGCTAAATTAAAAAGAATTATGCGATAGAAATCTAAACAACGAATAGAACTTTGACTTTATACAGATAATTGTTTAATTTGATAGAGAAAAACATTATCAAATAAATTTGGATAATACATACTATAGTATAGGAGAGCCAAATGGCCATTTCACTCAATAAAGGCGGTAACTTATCCCTGTCAAAAACAGATCCTACCCTAACACGGTTATTAATTGGTCTAGGTTGGGATGAGCGTGCCACATCAGGGGCAGAATTTGACTTAGATGCCAGCGTATTTTTGCTTAATAATACGGGCAAAGTTCGCGGCGACCATGACTTTATTTTTTATAACCAACTAAAATCTGACAACGGTGCAGTTGAACATACCGGGGACAACCGTTCAGGCGCAGGTGACGGTGATGACGAAGTGATTAAAGTTAACCTGTCACAAGTACCAGCCGATATTGAAAAGATTGCTGTCACTGTGACCATCCACGATGCCCAAGCCCGTAATCAAAACTTTGGTCAAGTATCCAATGCCTTCATTCGTGTAGTCAATGAAGAAACAGGGGCAGAGGTAGTACGGTTTGACTTAGCAGAAGACTATTCCATCGAAACTGCGATGGTGTTTGGCGAAGTCTATAAACACAATGGCGAATGGAAATTTCGTGCGGTGGGCCAAGGCTATGCAGGTGGCTTAGCAGCTATGTGCCAACAATATGGCGTAAATATCGGCTAAATCGGATTTCAAGCAGCAATTTACCATTAAAATAATGATAAAAACTCATTAAATAAAGGATATAAAGATGGCGGTTAGTCTACAAAAAGGACAAAAAATTTCACTCGATAAAGAAGCAGGCACGGCACTGACTCGTATCAAAATGGGTCTAGGGTGGGATGTTGCCTCCACCCCAAAATCCGGTGGCTTTTTGGGCAGTCTATTTGGTGGCGGCGGTAGTAATGATAGTATCGATTTGGATGCCTCTTGCATTATGTTTGACGCGAGCAAACAGCCCATCGATGCAATTTGGTTTGGTCAACTGCAGTCAAAGGACGGTAGTATCGTTCATACAGGCGACAACCGCACAGGCGCAGGGGATGGCGATGATGAAGTCATCAATGTCGATTTATCTCGTATCCCTGCTCATGTACAGTCACTGGTATTTACCGTAAATAGCTTTACGGGTCAAACGTTTGAGAAAGTTGCCAATGCGTTTTGTCGTATCGTTAATGCCGGCAACAATAGCGAAGTGGCTCGCTATAACTTATCAGCCCAAGGCAGTCATACCGCGCTGATTTTGGCAAAGATTTATCGCCACAATGGTGAATGGAAAATGCATGCCATTGGTGAAATTGCCAGTGGCCATACCTTTCATGATTTGATGCCTGCCATTACACCACATGCCTAAATTTAAATTGTAGATAACAATACCCTATTTGCTGTCAATGGGGTATTTTTTTATTAGGATAATAAAAAAAATAAGGAAACACAATGCCAACGTTGGTACCTGGGGCAAACACGCCTATCCCCCACACGCCTTGCCAAGTGACAGTAACCAGCCAAAATGCCAGTCGTTTTGGGGTTGAGATGGGCTGCGTTTGGATAGCGATGGATGCAAGTCGCCGAGCAACTACCAGCCCTGCTTATCTGCATGAAAGCAAAGATTGGGCAGCGCTGACAGTCGAGAGTGAGAAAAGCCATGTTTGGACATTAGACTTAGCCCGTGTGTTTTCCCAAAATCAAACCCAGTATCTGCAACTGATCGTGTATGCTTACCAAGACGCTAGTGTGATTGCGCCTGCGGTGGAAGTCAATGATATAAGCATTAAAGTGAGCAATGACATTGATTATACGTTTCATACCCCAGAGCGCCATATCAAAGCCAGTATTGTACTGGAGATCTACCAGCGTAATGGGCAATATAAATGCCGAGCACTCGCGGAAACATCTAGTCAAAGTCTAGCCAGTTTTGCCGAACGTTTACAAATCAGCCTTGACGCCCGTTACCCTAACAACATGACGACAGGCAACGTTTTGCACGCCATACCAGACAACAGATGTCCTCGCCCTCAGGCAGGTGACACTTGGACTGGGACGGCTTTTGCGATTGATCCCTATCATTTACTGACTTGTGAGCATGTGGTGGACGGGGCAAACCAAATCGCACTGCGTCAACAAGGCTATCCCGATATGGAATGCCAAGTGGTGCTGGCAGATGAAGGTAGTGATACAGCGTTACTTAAAGTCAATCAGCCTTTACCAAGTTATCTAGCAATACGAGAACGTGGCTATGATTTGCTGGGTGAGCAGATTACCACGCTTGGTTTTCCGCTAACAGGTCTTGGTAGTCAATTACAAGTCACCCAAGGCAATATCGCAGGGCTACAAGGCATTGGCAATGATATTCGTTTTATGCAGTTTACTGCGCCAATTCAGCCTGGCTCAAGTGGCAGTCCGCTTCTGCTTCCCACAGGCGAGGTCGTCGGTATGGTTACCCATACCATTGCCAATACCCAAAACATGAATTATGCCGTCAAATATCAATTATTATCCGCTCTTTTAACCAGTTGCGGTCTTAATGTGAGCGAGCTTACCCATGATATTAGCCAAACACCCCTATCCACGCCTCAGATTTCCAAACAGAGTAAATCTGCTTTATGGTTAGTTGGCTGCGGGGTATGAAAGATTTAGATGTGGGTTAAAAAAACCCGACCTTGACAAATTTTCGGCGCGAAAATTACACCTAATGACCTTAAATGACTTTAAGGTAAAATCCCTGAAACTACAATGGTTACAGGGATTTTTTTACGATGTATTTTAGAGTCATTTAATATCGGTTTATTTCTTCAAACTCTGATATTTGTCACGTTAAATGAGCTATTTTTTGCCACGACTATTTTACCAAATATTGGCGATTTTTTAAAAATAATTCACAATTCTCCCCTACCCCATGGTTTATAAGTAAAACTTTTGACCTAATATTGATGAGATATTTATGCTACATATAGTTCATCGATCAAGTATATTGCTTTAGGAATAGCAGCTTTTTCGCCAATATTTTGTTGGCTTTACGATTAAATTGAGTAGTTATGGATGATACTTATAAATGACGTAAAAAAGCATGTTAAACCTAGAGAATTAACGGTAATTTAGTTCTAATTTGGTTTTTAATTATCACTAATTTGAAATTATTTTAATTTTAATCTAAAACTACTAGTTGATAATTTTATTTGGTGTATTGATTCAATCCATGCGTTAATCTGTCAATAATCATTTCTCTAAGCTTAACAGGCTCAAGCACTTCTGACATATGCGACATACTGATTAGCCAATCTTCAAGCCTTACGGTATTCATCACGGTCGCTGTAAGTAACAAGTTTTTTTCATCTAGCTTTTCTAACGTCTGATCGTTTGACAGTGGTCGCTCTGTCAGATGTTGGGCAGCAATATGATTAATTTTAAGCCTTAATATAATTGGCTTTCCTCGTTGCGTTAAATGGGTTTCAAGCATGCCCTTTCGACTTAATTCTTCCAAACTTAAATCATTCACCCAATTGGGTATTGGCTCTTCTAAAATCTGTACGGATTGGATGCGTATGATGGCGTAATTTCGATTGGCATCTAAGTAGACTTTTTCAGGGGTTGATATACTCTCCTCTACTTTGTAAAAAGCAGTTAGGTAAATCATATTATCGATAAATATCAATCCTCTGGGATAAACCCACCGCGTAACAGGCTCATTTGCCCATTTTGCTAGATAATTTATTTTTACTCTTTTACCATCGATGATCGCTTGATGAATGGTTTTTAGAATATGTTCGTCATATTTAGGCGCTTGCAATAAACTTGGTATCGTAAATAGGTGGTTTTTCCATTGCCCAAGCTGACTAATTTGATATTGCAGATTTTGATGATTTTTGACGTTGGCGATTTTGGCAGTTAATGTATTATGAATATTTTTAGGTAAGTAATTGGCTGTGAATTTATCAAGCATTTCCCAAAAAAATAGGTTTTCATTGTCATAGCTATCTAGGGTAAAGTTGGGGTGAAGGTAGTATTTTGGGGTTTTACCTGCGATTGAACCTTCTTCCCATTTTGGAATGCGGCAAATTGAGTTATCGCCAAACAGTAAATACAAAGAAATTAAGTCTTTTTCTAGCAGTTTGGCACGGCTCTGTGTTTTTTCGCCTGTGGGGTTAAAAATGGTTAAAAGCTCGCTTAGCGTTTTGGCATTTTTTTCGCCTTTGGGTAAATTTTGATATAGCAGAATTAGGCGCTCGCCACGGGTTTTTTCCATGATATTCATTTTATTTGCCTTCTAAGATAAAAAGCGATGAGCTGTTGGTTGCAGGCATGGATGTCGCCAATGGCGTAGGTTTTAGGCACAATTATTTCTTAAAAGCTTTAAAATTATTCGATAAATTGAGCTAATCTTTTACCCATTGCTTCAATATCTGAATGGCTTTTCAATCCTTTATTAACTGCGTTTGGAAAAGGTAAAATTGCAATGATTGTACCGTTATCATTTTTTTTCCATTGTAAAACTAGGTCTCCAATAGCTTCGTTAGTAAATTCTTGGTAATTATCAGAAAATGCAAGGTCAAATTCATATTTATAAGTCTTACCGAAGCAAATAATAAGTTTGGGGCCGTAATTCTGAACCCATTGTTTCATTACTGGGAAACGATTTTCGTGACACCATTCTATGTACTGCTGCTTATCTTCAAACTCTGTTATTTCCGAAAAATCTTTTTCCCAATTGGCATGGTCTGTGTCGATAAAAGCTATTGGATATAAATTCATTTTAAAATAAGATGAGTGGCTATTTTCCACAAAAGGCTGTTCCTTTTGTGCAAATTCTCTATAACTATCAATTGGGTATCCTTGCATAACACCTAATAACTTATAAACTATACGGTTATAAGGATAAAAATCTAAATCTTCTATCTTTTCATAACCAAAATCAGGTGAACCGTTCCATTGTTGATTAATGTAATTTTTTAATCCTTCAGTATCTGTTCCGCCACCCCATTCTATACCACATACCCAAATTGATTGCTTTTCAGGTGAACCAATCGTACCACCATCACAACCAGAAAAATCTAAAAGCCAATTTTTATCCATTATGATCTCCTAAGTTAAAGAATATTAAGCATTAAAAAAAAATTTCAGCTTTAAACAAAATTCTAGTTTGATTCTATCACTTTATTTAGCAACATTAAACTATTGCTCTTTTTCATCTTGCATCTGCGATTGCCAATGCCAATCGCCAAACATCAAAATATTAGGACGAGCCATGCTACTACAGTGGGTACAGGTTGGAAATTCATTAATTAGCTGGCAATATTCTTCATCGACTACGGGCTTGAAATCGTCCGCTGACCAAATAGCTTGCGTGCAATTATCCAAACACTGCAACCAATGAATCGAACCATGACATTCAAATACTTGGTCATCCTCAAATCCAACTTTTTGAAATTCACCATCGACATTACTGGTAAACACAAATGAGCCATGTATTAGACTTGGCAAGGTATCTGACCATTGTTTGAGTATATGGAAACCTTGATGGGGTTCTACTGCTCGGTAAGCATTAAGGCGTAGCCCATAGAACCCCCACGCCAATTTTGGATTGGTGTGGAACAGTTCGGGCGTTGCCATATCGACAAAGCTTTTGCCCAGATGCTTAAGCGGTGGATAGGCTGTCCAAAATCCATTGTCGCCACGAAAGTCTGGCAAACCTGAATCGACCCCCATCCCTGCGCCTGCGGTGATGAGTAAACCATCAGCCTGTTTAAGGTGTTCGGCAAACTGTTTCAATTTGGTTTGATTATTCATTTTTATTCTTTTCCTGTTGTCGTCTGAGAAATTCTTTAATTGAATTACCGGTCCCTTCAGTTGGCTTAGTTGATTGCTTTGGCATATTCTGTTCTACAGTGAATGATTCAATATCATTTTCTTCATCCGAGTAAACTAGGAACATACAAATACAACAACCCTGCTCACCCTGTTTCCAAGAATCAAATTCCTCAAAAAAATTAACTTGATAAAAAATATCAACCTCATCGATATCAATATTTTCTTGCACTTGATTATTAATAAATTCCAGTTTTTCAAAAGCAAAACTACTATCTGCAAAAATATTAATCATCATACCTTTTAATGTATATTTGGAATCGCAAGCCTTAAATTTTTCTGTTAATTGCTCGCAAGCAATCCCTACACAATTTTCACCAATCCTGGAACTCTGCAGAAATTGAATATTTTTTCCGTAAGAAAGTGCTGTTTTCACGTCATACCAGTCTATACCGATAAAATTACCATATGCATTCATAAAAGACAGACCATAAATTGCCAACTCTATTTCATCTGAGCCACAATAAATAATGTTGTCTGCAGTTTTTAAGCAATCGTAACGCTTATCAGTGGTATTTAGAGCAATTAAAAGGGCAGTTTCAGTAGCTTCTCGATATTGCTGTACTTGTTCGGCATCAACATCGTCATTGGCAATGAAGTAGGTGATGAGATTGAAACTATCCGCTAATTTGTTAGGCTCATATAATTTGTGTTCCCATTTCTTGCCATTGTCTCTTTCAGTAAACGCAGCAAAATCTAAATATTCAAGCATAATAAATTCCCGTTTTTTAAATGGTTTAAGAAGTTAACTTTCACTTTTATTCCTTTGCTGTTGTCTTCTGAGACACTATTTAATTGAATTGCCTGCTCTTTGAGTTGGATTAGTGGTTTTCATCGGTATATCGTCTTCTATAATAACTGGCTCAATATCATCTTCTTTATCGGATAGTTGGATGATAGTCTCTGTAGTTTTGAGATAAACTGTTCACATGCAAAAGTCACGCAATTTTCACCACCTGCTACACCATGTAAAAATTCAATATTTTTGTTACTAGAAATTGCCCATTTTACTTCGTCCCAACTCATACCAATGATACCACTACCGCTATGTAGTCGTTGAAATGCTTGCATAACCAATTGCACTTCATCTGGTGAACATGAGATGACGTTATCCGCAAGTTCTAGGCAGTCATAATTTTTATTCGTTGTATTCATCGCAATCAAGCATTCCGTTTGCGTTTCTTGTCGATAGCGTTGTAAATCCGCCAAATCAATATCATCACTTACCACAAAGAAAGTGGCATCATTTCTATCATTGGCAACTTTGTACGGTTCGTATTTGTCGATTTGTAAAATATCACTATCAAATACTCGTTAATTATTTTCCATTTCACATACGCCTTTTCGCTTTAACACTCATCAAACCTTACTAAAATTGCGGTTGCGTTATCATACGCACGCCCTTTAGAGGCATAAATTTGTTTACGTAGCCGCTTTAGCCATTCTTGCAAATCAGTATGTTTATCAATCCCTTGCCACTCATTGCAAAATACCAAATCATGCACGCCATCGGTACACACCACAAGACAATCGCCAGATGACACCGCCAACGTTTGATTCTCAAAAGCAGGCATTGGATTGCTGTCTAAATCACTATCAGCAATCAAACAATCAGTTAACGCATACATAGGACTTGCCATACCGTTTTGGTTATATTCGCTAAAATCAGCTTGGCGGTTTTCCATTGCGGCTTTTTCATCTACCAGTTGATTCAGCAAATTATGATCACGAGTGATACATCGCCATGTTTTTGTCATAGCTGAAAAATGATAGACACGACTATCACCGATATGTTTGATAACCACAGATGAATTGGCTTGATTGTTCTTTGCAAACGTTCGATAGACCAAAGCAAGCGTCGCGGATGCCCCATAAAAGCGTTTTGGTAAGGTTGCCACTTTCTCATAGATTTTTGAAATATCCATAACAGCAGATTGATTAGGATTATCTAGATATGTTTGCCACAGTTGTTTGACCGTCTTCATCGCTGTAAGGCTAGCAACTTGCGAAAAATCTGACTGTGAGACACCATCGGATACCGCAACACAAAAGGCGTCATCACATTGACGCACAGGTGTGATACCGAGCGCTTCTTGGTAATAATCATCGACAAAGAAAAATGCATCTTGCTGCAAGCCGTTGCTGGCATTGCCTTGAAAGGTCATCGCACAAATCGTAGTGGAGAGTCTAGTCATATCACGAGTCGAGTAAGAAGGTTAATCTGATTATAACCGTAAAGTTGGAAAAATATATTCTAGGTTTTTTTATTCGATATCATCCGTGATTCAATACGTATTTTAATCAATAAAATACATGATAAAAACTACCAAATACGCCTGATTGACTTCAATTATGAATACACTATAATCAATACTAATAAAAAACTAGTTAACCATTAAATAAGTTATCATTTAGTTCTAAATTGATATTAAATTGGGGTCATTATGATTATTTTGTTAGGTAGTCAAAAAGGTGGCTGTGGCAAATCCACCATCGCCATTAACATTGCTTGTAGCTTAGCAAACCTTGGCAAAGATGTGGTTTTGGTGGATGCTGATCCACAACAAAGCTCCGCCAATTGGGTCCGAGATCGGGATGAAACTAGTCTAGCAAAGGTACACTGTATCCAGCGATATGGTGATATCAAAAGTACGCTTAAAGATTTAAATCAGCGCTATGCTTATGTCGTGGTCGATGTGGCAGGACATGACAGTAAAGAGCTATGCACCGCTATGTTAGTTGCTGATAAACTTATTGTGCCGTTTAAACCATCTCAGCTGGATTTAGACACCCTACCCCATTTAACCGAAGTGATTGATCAGGCACTTAGCTTTAACGAGCAATTGCAGTGTTTTGGGCTATTAACCTTAGCACCGACCAACCGGGCGAATAAAGAAGTGGTTCAAGCCAAAGAATACTTGAGTGATTTTCCGCTGTTAAACCCATTAACGACCATTATTCACGAGCGTAAAATTTATCGCGATGTACTTGCAGAGGGTAAAGGCGTGATAGAGGCAAATAACGCGAAAGCCATTACTGAGTTTAGTGAATTGATGAAGGAGTTGGCATTATGATTAAACGTCGCACGCAAGAGACCGCATTAACGGAACAAGATTTTGTGAATGGCGTAACTGCCAATCAATCTGATGAAAAGCCAAACCTAGACCCCAAAGCCCCCAGAAAATTTAAATCGCATACCTTACCTTTAAATGAATACGAGTATAATTTATTGGTGGCACTGGCGGATAAATACGGTCAGACGCATAGTGGTATCATACGCTATGCGTTGAAGCAGCTGGCACTGAAAGAGAACTAAATTAGAACTATATTGGTGTTTATTTGTTAGAAAATTAGTTCTATCATTGAATTTATCGGTCATTGATTAGCTAGATAACCGCAATAAAATAGGTGCTGCAGGCAGTTTGGGTTTTGCGTTAATGACGTTTTTATCGGCAACACTGACTGGCGGGTTTCAGTTGGTAAGTGAATTTAGTAATCTTGAGCAAATGATTCAGCAAGCAGATTTGGTCATCACCGGTGAAGGGAAAATGGATTTTCAAACGTCCATGGGTAAAGTTGCATCACGTGTTCTTTAATTTGTTAAAGTAATCCATGTACTTATTATCGCCATTTATGGTGTAGCTGTAATACCAATATGCGCCATTTTTATGCATGTCACCCACTCATAATAAAATTTATGTAACCTTGTGGCTGTAACATAACAATAAACAATAACTATCGACAAGGATTTAGAGATGCAACTTATTCGTGGACAAAAACTTAAACTGTCAGATGTATTAAACAATCCGCTGAGTTTTAGCTTAGCAACTACTCCACCAAGCAATTTAAACTTAGACATCGCACTGTTTGGTTTGGACAGTCAGGGTAAGCTTAGCGACGAAGCCTACATGATATTTTATAACCAACCCCAAAGCCCATGCGGTAGCCTAAAGCTTAGCCAAAATACTGGTCAACAAGTCAGCTTTGATGTCAATTTGGCCACTTTACCCCCGCAAATTGAGCGCTTGGTATTAACCTTAACCATTGATGGTCATCAAACCATGGCACAGTTGCCAGCAATGGCAATCAACTTGCAATCTCAGCAGCAGAAGGTTGTAAGCTTTCCAATTGACGGCAGTATGTTTCAGCAAGAAAAGGCATTAATGGCACTGGAGCTTTATAAAAAAGATAATATTTGGCGCATGAATGCAGTTGGACAAGGTTTTAATGGTGGGTTGGCAGCCTTAATCAAGCATTTCGGTGGTGAAGTGGCTGAAGAAGCGCCTATTCAAGCCGCACCAACTGCGCCAACTACCCCACAACTATCCAAAATTGATTTAAAAAAGAAGATTTCCTTAGAAAAAGCAGAGAAAACAGGTAACGCCAGCATTATTGATTTAACCAAAAAGTCACTGATACAACTGGAAAAGAAAAACCTACTTGATGTACAAGCACGTGTCGCTTTAGTGCTAGATGCCTCAGGCTCAATGAACCATCAATATCATAATGGCGATGTGCAAAAAGTGGTTGATCGTCTTATGCCATTGGCAATTAACTTTGACAATGACGGTAGTTTTGAATGTTGGGCATTTGCTCAATATACCACGCAGCTTGATGATGTCACTTTAACCAATGTAAATCAATTTATTCAAACAACCAAGCGAGGTTGGCGCAACTGGCAGGTGGGCGCAAGGATCAATCAAGAGATACCGGCGATTGAAGCAGTGATTAACTACTATCAACAGTTTGACGATGGTATCCCTGTGTATGTGTTGTTTATCTCCGATGGTGGTGTGGGCAGTGGCAGGCAAATGCAAAAGGTTTTAACGCAGGCAGCAACGCTACCCATTTTTTGGCAGTTTGTTGGAATTGGCGGTCGCAATTATGGGGTGCTTGAAAAACTCGATGATATGGCAGGCCGTATTGTTGATAATTGCAATTTTTTTGCGTTAGATCGTATCACTGGTATCAGCGATGAGCGGTTGTATGAGCTACTTTTAGAAGAGTTCCCCAGTTGGTTAAATGAGGCTAAGGTTAAAGGGGTGATACGCAATTGAACTTGGTAATAAAAAAGGACTGGAATTCAGTCCTTTTTTTATTGAAAAGATACACATATACGTAATATGGTTTTTTCTGTGCTGTCATACTATTATCTATATTTATCCTGCATAATGTAAGACACTTCTAACGTATCAAGCTCTATGTTTTGGTAAGTTACAATGATTTAAGCACAACATAAGTTCCTTGTTTTAAATCAATACAGATACGATTAACTTGACAATGAAGAACCAACTAAATTAAAATCTAGAAATTAACAAAAACTTTATCTACTTTTGTTAATAGTGATCCTACATTTGTTCGCTATAAAAGCGTGATAGCGTAACAATCCTGAGCTACGACCCCGCCAAAACCACAATTTTTCTCACAAAATTGTTCGGTTTGTACATGTAAAATTTGACCAAATCACGTATTGACTAGCCTTTATGTTCTAGTCCATATCTTTATTTTGTCTAAATTTTGCATTTTTCAATCTTAATTTTCATTGTTTAACCGCAGTTATAAAGATGCAATGAATAAGGGGCTAGTTATGCAAAAATTTATTTTAATCCGTGGCCATCAAGGCTCTGGGAAAACCACGTTTGCCAGACAGCAGCAAAGCAAATTTGCTCAAGCGTATCCCAATGCAACCATCGTCCATTTAGAAAATGACCTATTACTCACTGATGAAAATGGTATGTATCGTTGGTCAGGTGATTTGGTGGATAAAGCCCAACGTCAAAATCTTGCAACATTTAAAAATATGCTTAAGCAAGGGCAACAGCACCCTAACCAAGATATATTAATTGTCAATTCAAACACGAATCAAAAAGGTTCAGCTTGTATCCATTTGATTAAGATGGCGAAAAAGTTTGGCTTTGAGGTTGAAATTTACCGTTTACACAATTTTTTTGAAAACACGCATAACGTCAAACAAGCAGATGTGTTAACGGCTTATATCAATTTGAATAACAGCAAATTACGTGACGAAATCCATGTTCCTGCCATTAAGCCAATTGATGCGTTAACTCAGCAGTTAGTTGACAAAATGCATGTATTTAATCAGGGTAAATTGCCATTTGACGAGGTACAACAGACGTTTGTCACCGATGACTATTTGACCTTTGCACGCAAAAATTTTGTCAAAAAACAAAGTAAAAACTATCCAGATCTGTTCGTTTTAAAATACGCGCGTAAGGTATTTTACGAAAACAGCTTTGATAATGCCTTGTTAGAAATGCGCGGACTTGTGATTGATAAGCATAACCGTATTATTGTGCGACCATTTAACAAGGTATTTAACTATTCTGAACGTATTGCTAAAAATAGTCCCTATCCCATTGCGATGAGTGACGATCGATTGGTCGACGCCGTGGTTAAGGTAAACGGATTTTTGGGTGTATGCACTTATGTTGAACTCGATGATAATCACCCAAGTACTGGTGCTAGCTTTGATCGACAAGTGCTATATTCGACTACTGGATCACTTGATAGCAGTTTTGCGCTCATGACGCGTGAGCATTGCACGAAATATGAACCTGTATTTAAACAGTTTGCTAATCATACCTTTTTATTTGAGATTACTGACCCAAGCGACATTCATATTATTCCTGAAGCGTTTGGTGAAACACTTATTGGTATAAGGGATGTGGCAACAGGCAACTTATTTAGTGAGCAGCAGTTGGATGAAATTGGTAAAAAGTTTGGTTTAAAACGCCCTACTACGCTAAAAAACGTCCGTTTTGGTGAGTTAAAAACCCTATTAAAAACCGTTAAACACGAAGGTTTTATGGTGTTTGATAGCCAAACGCAAGATTTATTATTTAAATTAAAGTCACCTTATTATCTGGTGTCGAAATTTTTTGGACGTAGCCAAGAAAAAAATTTGGGCAGTAAATTAAGTAAGCAGCAAGTGGATGAAGAATATTATCCGCTGATTGATCATATCAAAGCACATCAAGATACGTTTAATCAGCTTGATGAATTACAGAAAATCGCTTTTGTCCAACAATTTTTAGAAAAATTAGAATAAAGAGAACGCAAAATGAGTAACATTTTTTTTACTTCAGATTTGCATTTTTCACATCGAAATATTGCAAAATTTTGTCCTCACACTCGCCCCCAGCCTAGCTATCAGGGCGATATTGATACGCTTGATCAATACATGATTGAGATGTGGAACGATACCGTGGGCGTAGATGATGACGTATATAATTTGGGTGATTTGACGTTTTCACACAACCTACGACACATCAACAAGGTATTATCGCAGCTAAACGGTCGTCATCATTTAATTTTTGGTAACCACGATGATATTATTCAAGACCACCTAGACAAGTTTTTGACCACATCAAAGCACGATGGTCATCCATTGCTATATTCGGCTCAAAGTTATCTAAAACTGCAACTTAAAGAACTCGGTAGAACTTTAGTATTGTTTCATTATCCGATTGCTGAATGGGATGGTTGTCACAAAGGCTACTATCATCTGCATGGTCATATTCATGATCGTATGGCGGATATTGGTGGCCGTATTTTAAATGTTGGGTTTGATTTACACGGCAAATTGTTGACCTTAGATGACGTGGTCAGTTATCTAGAAGATTTACCAAAACTTGACCATTTTAAAGATGACACCCCGCTAAATCACCTGGCAATTCCAAGTATTTTGTCTAGTAGTCCGACCTTTGGTCAAATCAAAGTAGATGATGAATATCAGCAGTTGGTACAAAATATTTCACCATTAATTCGACAAAAATTAATGCAGAATGGTTAACAAACCAACTTGCTGATAAATGCTAAATACGAAATAGTTTTTTAAATGACCAATCGTTTGAAAAATTCTGCCCTAGCTTTATTTAACCAAGACCAATTCACCGCCAATGCGTTTGACGGTGATTGCGCTTTTATTAACGCTTTGATAACCCATCACATTTGACGTGGTATGCACTAAGCAGTCGTAGGTATTTGGCTTATCAGTAGGCTGACACACGGCTTTGTTGATTTTAGCTTTATACTGCATCGAGCCTAACATTTGCTGTGTGAGCATATCAGTATGATAATCACCTGAGTACATCGGGTTATTGATAATCATATTGCAATTGATGGCTTTGACTTCCTCATCAAATAGGCGCTGAATATCGGCTTGGGTTGGCACATCATTGGTAGGCTTTGTTTGATTGGCGGTATTATCTAAAGCAAATGCTTGCATGCTTAACAACAATCCTGCGAATAACGCAAATTTGACATTCATAAGCTAACTTCCATTTCACTAATTTTAAATATAATTAAAAACAATTATTGGTAAAAATACTTATTGTAGTGAGAGTAAAGTTAATCCTTAGAACGGCATATCTGGATTGGTTAAAAAACTTAAAAAATCTTCATCATCATCGAAGTCGATACCAATCTTGGGCTTTTTCTTAAGCGGTTGATGAAACGAATTATCCGCTCTAAAACCACCAAATGAATTAAAGCCAGTATCATTTGGCAACAAATTAGTCGGTACTTCACTCAAAAAATAACTTTCAATGGTACGATTTTGCCCATCAACCCGGCTCGTCGCCCAAGTATTTAAGTTTTGCCGTGTGATAATCAGTTCATCTTTTGCCCGCGTCATCGCCACATATAGCACACGCCTTTCTTCTTCCACTTCTTCAAAACTATCTTGAGCTCGCATATGCGGATATTGTCCCACAGATGCATTGACGATATAGCACACTTCACGTTCAGCCCCTTTGGCAGAATGAATGGTAATCAGCGTCACCAAATCATCATTATCTTGTTTATTCACTTCGCTGTGCGAGATTGGGTCTAACACATACGCTTCAATAAAGTCTGCCAAGGTATTGTGATGCATGGCAAGTTGTTTGATTAAATCAAAATCGCTGGCGCGGCTGTCCCAGTCTTTTTTCTCATAGTTTTTTTGCAATTGATCACTTAACGCATCAAAGGCGATATCAATGCTTTTCTCTGGCAGTTCCTGTAGCTTAGCAAGTTCCTTAAGTGCTTCAATAGCAGGTTTTGGTACTTTGCTTTTCTTATCAAGCACCTCAATGCAATCATTCAAGTCTGGTAAGGTTAAAAACTCATTAACGAGCTTCCCTGCCCCAGCATCGCCAATGCCATCCCATAGCGTTAAAAAGCGAATCCAAGCGAGTTCATCTAGATAATTAACCGTCACTCGTAGCATACTGATTAAGTCTTTAACATGCGCCGCTTCCAGTAATTTGGTGCCGCCAATAAACACGTATGGGATATTTGCAGCAATGAGTGCGCTTTCCACTTGTCGACCTGAAAACGCTGAGCGAAGCAAAATCATATGTTGATGCCACGGTGCCCCTTTGTCATAACGCTTTTTTAAATCACTGATGATAAATCGGGCCTCATCGAACTCATTACCAAAACTATGCAGTACCGGTTTAATCCCTTCACCGCGATGTGCGGTAAGCCGTTTTTTATAATCAAGCTCACTTCGATCCAGCAGCCAGTTGGATAAATCTAGAATTTCTTGGGTTGAACGGTAATTTAAATCCAGTGTTAGCACTTCGGCATCAGGTACTCTTTCTTTGAAACTATGAATATTTTCAAAGTCCGCCCCGCGAAAGCCATAAATCGACTGAGCATCATCCCCAACACAAAATAGCTGCGTGCGTCCAATAAAGGGTTGCAGCAGTAACCACTGCAGCGGATTGGTATCTTGCATCTCATCGACTAGCAGATACTTGGTGTTTTCAGTGACCCGCTCAAGTAGCCAATCATCCGCATTTAAATAGCGTGCGACATATTCCAAGATATCATCGTAATCGAGATAATGACGTTCTTGCTTTTGCGCTTCATAACCTTTCATGACTCCTTTGATTTCCTCATAGGCAGGCTGAAAATCAGGCATTTGCTTGTATAGCGCGTCTTTGAGTGAGATTTGGGTATTACGCGAGTAGGAATATAAGTCAACAAGCTCTTTGGGCTTAGGTAGTATTTCGCTAATAGTTTGAGCGGCTTTTTTACGTTGAAAGGTAATGGTTTTACCTGTCGATGTTTGACTATTCTTTGCTGCTGCCTCTTTCGCACGCTTGTCTTCAAGCTTACCCCGTAGCAGTTTGAACATCATAATTTGGTCATCACGGTCGATGACGTTAAAACCTTTTAAGTCAAACACTTTAGGGTAACGACGTAAGATACTTAGACAAAAGGTATGAAAGGTGGAGGCGCGCAGTCCTTCAGCCTGTGTTCCTAAGTGGCTCTCAACCCGAGTGACAATCTCACTCGCAGCGCGGCGGGTAAAGGTGACAATTTGGATTCCATTGGCTGGCACACCTTTATCAATCAAATAAGCGGCACGGGCAACAATCGTTTTAGTTTTACCACTGCCCGCTCCTGCTAATACCAAGGTATTTTGAGCGTCGGTGGTGGCAGCTTTGCGCTGGTCAGGATTGAGTTCGTCAAGCAAGTTATTGATGGTCATAGTAAAGGAAATTGGCTAATAAGCATTGGTTTAGGCTAGCAAACTATATAGAGGTTGTCTAATTATATTCTTGAGATATTAGATTAATAAATGACAGTTGAAGGCTTATTCGTATTGGATTTTTGTTCTATTCAATAAATATGTGCGACTTAGATTTACTTAAAAAAATATTGAATTTCATTAAACATCCAAATTCACGGTCGGGGTCACTTTAAAAAATAGTAAAAAATGCGTGGTCACAAAATGGTCACGTTTTGGTCACGGTCTAAAAATTTGCAAAAAATTGATTAGTTAAATTAACAAAGCATTTTTAGTAAAAAAAGGGGCACAAAGCTTGAAAGCCCTGATACAGGCGGATTTATAGACAATAAAAAAGCCTAACTATTAAGTTAGGCTTTCTTGAATTTGGAGCGGGAAACGAGATTCGAACTCGCGACCCCGACCTTGGCAAGGTCGTGCTCTACCAACTGAGCTATTCCCGCATTAGGTGGTCAACTAGCAATTTTGAATGTTTGTTGCGTCGTTGTGGATGCGTATTATAAGGATTTTTGACACTGCGTCAAGCATTTTTGCAAAAAAAATTTAAAAAAATACGTTTTTTTTAAATTTAACTGTTTTTACTGGGTTTTATTGAGAAATAGTTTTTTTAAATGTCTATTCTCGTATGACCTTTTCCCTTTCTAACCATAATTATTAGTTTGTTTTATCACACTCTGAAACACACCATGTATCTATCGTTACGCAATTACTGCAAATCTCAGCAGATTGTTTTTTAGCGACTTCGCTATAATGCGTTTAAACTTCCTATTTCTCTTGGTCCTTTTTGCTGTATTTGGAGATAACGATAAGATGAAAATTTCACAAAAACTCATGATGTCAAGTTTGGCGGCATCGGTCATTGCGGTAGGTGCCACCGGTTGCTCCACCACCACTGACACGGGTGCGATTGGCGTTGACCGTAATCAGTTGTTGGTAGTATCCAACCAGCAGGTGCAACAACTTTCTAATCAAGCTTTTCAACAAGAAATTGCCGCTGCCCGTGCCAAAGGTCTGCTTGATACCAATCCGGCTCAGTTGGCACGTTTGAAGAAAATTTCTCAACGTTTGATTGCACAGACAGGTGCCTATCGCAACGATGCAAGACAATGGGCTTGGGAAGTGCATGTCATTAAGAGTAATGAGCTCAATGCGCACGTACTACCAGGTGGTAAAATTGTCTTCTACTCAGGTATTATCGATCGCTTGAATCTAACCGATGCTGAGATTGCTGCGATTATGGGTCATGAGATGGCGCACGCATTGCGTGAGCATACCCGTGAGCGCCTATCGCGTGAGGTGGCGACCCAAACAGGGATTGGTATTGCCGCGAGCGTCTTAGGCTTATCTCAAGGTCAGGCACAGTTAGCAGGCTTAGCTGGGGATTTGGGTATTTCTCGTCCCAATAGCCGTACCCAAGAAACGGAAGCTGATTTGATGGGGCTAGAGTTGATGGCACGGGCAGGTTATGACCCTAATGCAGCAGTTAGCCTATGGCGTAAAATGCAGAGTGCGGGCGGTCGCGGCGAGCCACCTCAGTTTTTAAGTACTCACCCTGTGAGCTCGACACGTATTGCCACCATTCAATCATTATTGCCACGTGTGATGCCATTGTACCAACAAAGCCGCTACCGTTAATTTTACCTTTGTATTTTATAAGCCAATATTCAGTTGATATTGGCTTTTTTAGTGAGCAAATTTAGTGATCAAAACATGCGGTCGATTAAAAAATTGCTTATCCACTTATCTACCGCCCAACAGGCTAGCCAGCCTAACAAGTTGTCAAAAAAACCGATTCATTGAAGTTTTTTAAATATCTCAACAGCACAGCGGCATCGTCAGTGGCATAATAAGCGTTTGGTCACAGTTATAGGGTAAATTCATGAATCAGCTTGATATTAATTTGCTAGTCTTGTTCGTCATTTTGGGCTGCGGTATTTTTGTGCACAATCCCACGATTTGGGTCAGTGCGACTGCGCTGATTATCATCAAGTTTTTACCCCACAACCAACCTATCTTTTCTTATATCCAGCAATATGGACTCAACTTGGGTATTTTGCTGCTCACCATTGCCGTCATTGCGCCCATCGCCTCCGAACAAGTCAGTAGCAAAGCCTTGATGACCTCTTTTGCTAGTTGGCGCTCATTATTGGCCATCGCTGTGGGATTGCTAGTGACTTGGCTGGGCGCAAGAGGGGTGAATTTAATGAAAGTTGACCCCAATGTGGTCACGGGGCTGATGATTGGCACAGTAGCAGGGGTGGTATTGTTTCGCGGGGTGGCGGTGGGTCCGTTAATTGCCGCCGGGATTTTATCCTTGCTATATTGGTCGAAGTGAATCATAGCAGCTAGTGAGTCATCAAACATAGAGAAAATTTGAGCGGTATTAACACAAGATTATTTTTGCCAGTCGCACCAATTTGATAGATTAGGCTACCTTAAAACTATGCTAAAATGGCTAAAAAGCGGTAAGTGGTGACCAATTAGGTTTGTCATTAGCTACCCATTTTTGATGAATAAAATCAATGAACCGAGGACGACATGAGTCAACTTGCTACCCCGATTGCCGATGCCGTGACGGCGCGTTTGCAAACGTTACAGCCCAGTGTCTATCAGCTAGAAAACGAGTCAATGCGCCATGCTGGCTATTTTGAAGGCAAAGAAACCCATTTTAAACTGACCATTGTCAGTGAGGCATTTGCAGGCAAACGCTTGGTACAGCGTCATCAGTTGGTGTATGGACTCATCCATACGTTACTGTCACAAGGCGGTGGGCAGATTCACGCGTTTTCAATTCATGCTTATACACAAGCAGAATGGCAAGCGGTTGGGCAATCTCCCGAAAGTCCCAATTGCGCAGGACAAAACGCGGGGTAACAAGATAAAAGTAACATGATAAAAAAGAGTGTCAACATAAGCTAAAACCACAGACCTCTTGAGTTAATTTACGCTATATTATGATAAAAAAGGTTGATGTATGAAACACGCACATATGCTGATGGCATTGATTTTAATTGCCTTATTCTTGTGGCAAGCCGTGTTGGTATTTACCGCACCAAAAGCACAAGGCTTGCCAAAATCTGCCAAAATCGGCGCCCACGTGATGTATGCCTTGGTGATTTTAACAGGCGCGGTGACAGCGATGCCATTATTTGGCGCAGGTATAGTGCCGCATTGGTTGATTGCCAAGATTGTGTTACTCATTGTTGCCATATCAGCGACTGTCAAAGCCACGCGGCAGACCACTACGCCCAATCAAGCCAAAATAGGTATGTTGATTGCTTTTATTGCCTATATGGGTATTTTGACGTTGGCATTTGTGAAACCGCTCAACCTATTTTAAGGCTAAAGCAGTGAACATAAGGGAGTAGGATGATGAAAAAATTAGCTATTTCAACACTTTTAGCGACGGCTGCCACTACGGCAGGTTTGACAGGGTGTATGACCACGCCTACCCCTGAATACGTATCCGCCAACAATTACCAAAGCTATGACTGTGTTGCGCTTGCCAATGAGTACACGCGCGTCAATCAATACATTGATGCCAATGCCAATCAGCGTACGGGCTTGCAGGCTTCAGGCATTGGGATTGGTGTATCGGGCAATCGCCATGGTATTTATCCTACCGTGAGTGTCGGTTTAGGCTCAATCAATGGCGGCAACCGTCATAATCTATCGATTGCTATGGGACAACGTGATGCGATGCTACAAGCCGCTCGCCTAAAACAATGCCCCTTTGCTACCGGCATCAAACTCTATAGCGAAAAATAATTTATTCCATTTTACCCTGTTGAGTGTAGAACCCATCTTTCATAGTGAGACATAGTGAGATGGGTTTTTTTATGGTCAGCCAAATCATCGGCTAGGTTAGCGCTAGTAAGTGTCATTGAGTATTTATGGAATATTTATTGAATATTTTTTTAGCCTAAAGATAATTTTTATTTCGATAAAGATTGTCTCGTTTTAGATTGACAAGTTCATAATTTATTGATTAATATGTCACATATTGATGGTTAAACACGCTAAAAATTTTAAAAAAATGCATTAAAACAAGTGTTATAACAATACTTTAAGTCAAGGAATACTTGGGTATTAATCAGTGGGTAAAAATTTTTACTCAGGTAAGCACGAATTTTTCACTAGCTTTCGTCAATACCTTTAGTAACCCCCCAAAAAACGATAGAAAAACACGATCAAAAACACGATAGTAAGGATGCTACCATGACCAAAGACGTGCTAAACCTGCCACGCATCGTAATGGGTGCGAAGTCTCCCAACGCCCCACTCACCCAAAGCTATGATAAAGGACCGGTCACGCCACTGATAGAACTGACCATTGGTGATTTTTTCGATCAGATGGTGGAACAAAATCCCGATAAAGACGCCTTAATTTCCGCTCACCAAAACATTCGTCTCACCTACCGCGAGCTACAGCGTAAAGTCAATCAGCTAGCCAGCAGCATGATTCGTATGGGTCTGCAAAAAGGCGACCGCGTGGGTATTTGGTCACACAACAACGTTGAATGGGTCATCATGCAATTGGCGACTGCCAAAGCCGGTATCATACTGGTCAACATCAACCCCGCGTATCGTATCTTTGAGCTTGAATATGCCATCAACAAAGTCGACTGCCAAGTGCTGGTATTGATGCGCCACTTCAGATCTAGCGACTACGCAGTGATGCTTCAAGAGCTTGCACCTGAAGCGCGTCACCAAAGCTACCAAAATTTAGAGCTCGTGCAATTACCCAATCTCAAACGGGTCATCTGGATTGACAGCCCAGAGTCCACTGAGGATTTTAGCTATATGCAAAAATTCTCAGCATGGATTGCCGAAGGCGATGCCGATGATCCGGCAGTAGCGGAACGTGCCAAAAAACTTAACCCCAATAACCCCATCAATATCCAATTTACCAGTGGTACCACAGGCACGCCCAAAGGCGCGACGCTTACCCACCGCAACATTTTAAACAACGGTTATTTCATCGGTGAAGCCATGAGCCTCACTGCCGATGACCGTTTGTGTATCCCTGTCCCGCTCTACCACTGCTTTGGCATGGTACTGGGCAACCTTGCCATCTTGACCCACGGTGGCACGATTGTGTATCCCAATGATGGCTTTGACCCCATCACTGTACTTGAAACCGTACAAAAAGAACAATGTACAGGTCTGCATGGGGTACCGACCATGTTTATTGCCGAGCTTGACCACCCAGACTTTGCCAATTATGACTTATCAACTTTGCGTACCGGCATCATGGCAGGATCAAGCTGTCCGATTGAGGTCATGCGCCGCGTGATTGACCAAATGCACATGAAAGAAGTCACCATTGCCTATGGCATGACCGAAACATCGCCCGTATCTTGTCAAACCAACCAGCACACGCCACTTGAAAAACAAGTCTCAACCGTAGGCCTGGTACAGCCAAACCTAGAAGTCAAAATCGTCAACCCAGAAACGGGCGAAACGCTTGGCATCGGTGAGACAGGTGAGCTGTGTACCAAAGGTTACTCAATCATGCTCGGCTATTGGAATGACACCAATAAAACGGCGGAAGCCATTGTCGATGGCTGGATGTATACCGGTGACTTGGCAACCATGGACGAAGAAGGCTATGTCAAAATCGTCGGACGTAGTAAAGACATGGTGATTCGTGGTGGTGAAAACATTTACCCTGTTGAAATCGAAAACTACCTATATCGACACCCAAAAATTCGTGACGTCCAAATCGTGGGCGTACCTGACAAGAAATTTGGTGAAGTCCTTGCCGCTTGGATTATTCCCAAAAAAGACAGCAACTTAACCGAACAAGACATCCGTGATTTTTGTAAAGATCATATTGCACACTATAAAGTACCGACTTACATGAAGTTTGTCGACGAGTTCCCCATGACCGTCACGGGTAAAATTCAAAAATTCAAAATCGTGGAAGCGATGAAACAAGAATTGGGGCTTTAAATTTTCAACTTCATCAAAAACTTAACATAAATACAGAGGGCATCTGATAGCAATTTAGCTGCACCCTTTGACAGAATTAGGATTTACAATGACGGTTATCCAAAGTAAATTAAGCCCAAATGGTGCGGAATTTCAAGCCAATGCCGCTGCCATGCAAACTATCGTTGATGACCTCAAAGCCAAACTTGCGGTCATTGCTCAGGGCGGTTCAGCGTCTGCCCGCGCCAAACATGTGGCTCGGGGTAAGCTATTGCCGCGTGAACGTGTCGAGCGCTTGCTAGATGCCGGTACGCCATTTTTGGAAGTCTCACCGATGGCAGCGTATGGCATGTATGATGCCGATATCCCTGCCGCAGGCGTGATTGCTGGCATTGGTCGTGTCGCTGGTATTGACTGTATGATTGTGTGTAACGATGCTACCGTCAAAGGCGGCACTTACTACCCGATGACGGTCAAAAAACATTTACGGGCGCAAGAAATCGCGCGAGAAAACCGCTTGCCATGTATCTATTTGGTGGACTCTGGCGGCGCGAACTTACCCAACCAAGATGAAGTATTCCCAGATAAAGACCACTTTGGTCGTATCTTTTTTAACCAAGCCAATATGAGCGCCGAAGGCATACCCCAAATCGCCGTTGTCATGGGTAGCTGTACTGCAGGTGGTGCCTATGTGCCCGCCATGAGTGACGAGTCAATTATCGTTAAAGAGCAAGGGACGATTTTTTTGGGCGGACCACCGCTGGTCAAAGCCGCCACAGGTGAAGAAGTGACCGCGGAAGATTTAGGCGGTGGCGATGTCCATACCCGTCTGTCAGGTGTGGTTGACCACCTTGCCCAAAACGATCTACATGCGTTATCACTGGCGCGCAACATCGTCGGCAATTTAAACCAACAAAAAACACCTATCCACTACTCTACTGCGCAAAGAACCCCGCGTCCACCCAAATACGACGCCAAAGAATTGTACGGCATCATCCCAACTGACACCCGTAAGCCCTTTGATATCCGCGAGATCATCGCTCGCATTGTCGATGGCAGTGAGTTTGATGAGTTTAAAGCCCGTTTTGGCACGACGCTGGTGTGTGGTTTTGCACATATTGAAGGTATGCCAGTGGGTATTATCGCTAATAACGGTATTTTATTTAGCGAATCAGCGCAAAAAGCCACCCATTTTATCGAGCTATGCTGCAAACGTAAAATTCCGCTTGTGTTTCTGCAAAATATCACAGGCTTTATGGTGGGGCGCAAATACGAAAATGAAGGGATTGCCCGTCATGGTGCCAAAATGGTGATGGCGGTTGCCAATGCCAAAGTGCCGAAGTTTACCGTGATTGTCGGCGGCTCATTCGGCGCGGGTAACTACGGTATGTGTGGTCGTGCGTACAGTCCACGTTTCTTGTGGATGTGGCCAAATGCACGTATCTCGGTAATGGGTGGCGAGCAAGCGGCCTCGGTATTAGCAACGGTCAAACGCAGCCAATACCATGCCAAAGGTGAGCACTGGTCAAGCGAGGACGAGGAAGCGTTCAAAGCGCCAGTGCGTCAGCAATTTGATGAGCAAGGTCATCCGTATTATGCCTCGGCTAGGCTGTGGGATGATGGCGTGATTGACCCAGCCGATACCCGTCAAGTATTGGCACTGGGCTTAAGTGCCGCTTACAACGCACCGATTGAAGACACCATCTTCGGTGTATTTAGAATGTAATTTTCAGCGTGTAGAATCGGAAGTCTTGGTTGGTTGTTCTGTCACCCTTGAGCAAGCATCAAAAACGCTTCAACTTTACCCAAAAAAAAGGAAAAACACGATGAAATTACCGACTTATGACAGCCTCCTGTTAGCCATTGACCAGCACGTAGCGACCATTACCCTCAATCGCCCAGACAAACGCAATGCCTTTAATGACGATGTGATCCGAGAACTGACCGATGTGTTTCAATTTTGCGCTGCGCAAGACGAAGTGCGTGCGGTGGTACTCACTGCCAATGGCAAAGCCTTCTGTGCCGGCGCAGATCTGAACTGGATGCGCGCGATGGCGGATTATAGCCACGATGAGAACTTGGCAGACGCAGGCAAGCTTGCGCAAATGCTAGCGACCATCTACCACTGCCCAAAACCCACGGTTGCCGCCATTCAAGGCGATGTGTATGCCGGTGGTATGGGTCTGGTTGCGGCTTGTGATATCGCCATTAGCGTAAAAAACGCCAATTTTTGCTTAAGCGAGGTCAAACTTGGCTTGATTCCTGCGACCATTAGCCCGTATGTGATTCGCGCGATGGGTGCACGAGCCGCGCATCGGTACTTCTTAACCGCTGAAATATTTGATGCCAAAGAAGCCAAAAAAATCGGCTTTATCCATGAGCGGGTGGATGAAGAAGAGTTTACACAAAGCCTTGATAACTTGGTCAAACACTTGGTCAACGCCAGCCCAAATGCTGTCAAGGTGTGTAAAAAACTGGTGCAAGATGTGGCATTTGCCGAGATTAATGAGCAGTTAATCAAAGATACCGTTGCAGGCATTGCCGATATCCGCGCATCTGCCGAGGGTAAAGAAGGGGTACAGTCATTTTTGCAAAAACGTAAACCAAGCTGGCTTGAATGACTGAGCCAAAATAACTGAGCCAAAATGACTGGGGTAAAAGCTAGGTTTTATAAGCTAAATTATATCAGAATACCAAGTTAGATCCGCGGTGATGCGGTGTTGAAAAAATAAAAAGGGACGATTATGTTTTCAAAAATCTTAATAGCCAACCGTGGTGAGATTGCTTGCCGCGTGGCAGCCACCGCCAAAAAACTGGGCGTGCGTACCGCTGCGGTATACTCAGACGCTGACCGCTTCGCCAAGCACGTAGCCGTGTGTGATGAAGCCATTTATATAGGCGGTTCTGCGCCCAAAGACAGCTACCTGCGTTGGGAGCGCATTTTGGAGGCTGCCAAGCAGACAGGCGCACAAGCGATTCACCCAGGCTACGGGTTTTTGAGTGAAAACGACGAATTTGCCCAAGCCTGCGTGGATGCAGGTTTGGTGTTTATCGGTCCACCTGCGTCTGCCATCACTGCAATGGGGCTTAAAGCCGAGTCCAAACGCTTGATGGAAGCTGCCAATGTACCGCTCATTCCAGGGTATCATGGTACCAACCAAGACCCTGATTTTTTACATAGCGAGGCCGACAAAATTGGCTACCCTGTGCTGATTAAAGCCAGTTCTGGTGGCGGCGGCAAAGGGATGCGGTTAGTTGAAAAAACCGAAGACTTTATTGACGCCTTAGGCTCATGTCAACGTGAAGCCATTAGCAGCTTTGGCAATGACAGCGTATTGATCGAAAAATACGCCCTGCGTCCCCGCCATATTGAAATTCAAGTCTTTGGCGACAGCCACGGCAACTATGTGTATTTATTTGAGCGTGATTGCTCGGTACAGCGCCGCCACCAAAAAGTGCTCGAAGAAGCCCCTGCCCCAAATGTCAGCGTGGCAATGCGTGAAGCGATGGGCGCAGCGGCGATCGCGGCGGCAAAAGCGGTCAATTATGTGGGGGCGGGTACGGTTGAATTTATCGTAGAGCAACGTGAGAGTTCACCCGAAGATAAATTTGGCGGCATGAATTTCTACTTTATGGAAATGAATACCCGTCTGCAAGTAGAACACCCTGTCACCGAGGCGATTACCGGTACTGACCTGGTCGAATGGCAACTGCGTGTTGCCAGCGGCGAGCCGTTACCAAAACAACAAGCAGACTTGACCATCAATGGTCATGCGATTGAAGCACGTATCAATGCTGAAAACCCAGATAACAACTTCTTGCCCGCCACAGGTACGCTAAACGTTTACCGCACGCCAACTCACAGCGAGTTTAGTGTGTCGGATGTGCGCGTGGATGATGGGGTACGCGAAGGTGATGTCATCAGCCCTTACTATGACTCGATGATTGCCAAACTCATCGTCCATGCGCCAACCCGTGAGCAAGCGCTTGCCAAGCTAGACCAAGCCTTGGCAGAAACCCGTATTGTCGGTCTGCCTAACAACGTGGCGTTTTTGCGTCACGTGGTGCAATCAGATTCGTTCAAATATGCCAATCTTGACACTGCATTGATTGAACGTGAAAAAGACGTACTGTTTGGGCAGCAGCGTGGTGAGCTACCTTGGCTAGTAGCCACCGCGATTGTCAACGAGCTTGCCCAAGAAGCGCAAACCCAAAACCACGACCCATTTAGCAAAACCGACGCATGGCGCGCATATAGCCACTATGCGCGTCCGTTTGATTTGGTGTATCACGATAAGCCATTGCGGGCGGTTATCAGCCAACTTAACGAGCAAGCCAAGGAACAGGCATTTCATCTAACGATTAACGCCATTGTCAAAGCCGAAAAACAAGGCGCGGACGTTGTCACGCCCATCTATCAAGGCGATGTTCGTTATTTGCCCAGTGCCGATGATACCTTCACGCTGTGGCTAAGTGACGGAGAAACAGCCGGTAAGCGCCAACAGATACAGGCATGGCGACACAATGAGCAAGTATATGTGTTCTCAAATCATGCCAGCGATACCATTACCTTGGTGGATAGCATGGCACATGTGGGCATTGAGCCCCAAGATGGCGGCAGCCTAAAATCGCCCATGCCAGGTCAAGTGGTGGCGTTTCGGGTTAATGTGGGCGATGAAGTGAAAAAAGGTCAAGCCTTGGCGGTGATTGAAGCCATGAAAATTGAGCATACCATCAATGCCCCTAGTGATGGTACGGTGGCAGAGCTGCTGTTTAAGGCAGGGGATTTGGTATCCGATGGCGATGAGCTATTAAAACTTGATACGGGCAGCCAATCATGAACTATCCAAATTTTGTCAAAATCATTGACGTGGGCGCAAGAGACGGACTACAAAACGAAAAACAAACCGTACCCAGCGAAGTCAAAATTGAGTTGATTAACGGCTTGATTGATGCAGGCGTGCGCAAACTTGAAGCCACTAGCTTTGTGTCGCCAAAGTGGGTACCACAAATGGCGGACAATGATGCCGTATTAAATGGCATTAGCAAACGTGATGACGTGGTCTATTCGGTGCTGACACCTAATATGAAAGGCTTTGATGCCGCCCTTGCCCACCGTGACCAATTTGCCAATTATGAAGTGGTGATTTTTGGCTCAGCGAGTGAAGCCTTTAGCCAAAAAAACATCAACTGTAGCATCGCTGAGAGTATCGAGCGTTTTGCCCCAGTGGCTGACGCCGCCAAAGCGCATGGTATCAAAGTGCGCGGTGTCATCTCTTGTACCGTGGGCTGCCCGTATGAAGGGGATATTTCAGCCGATAAAGTCGCCTATGTGACAGAAAAACTCGTTGCCATTGGCGCTGAACATATTGGCATTGCCGATACCATCGGCGTGGGCACGCCTATCAAGGTGCAAAAAGCGTTGGATGCTGCCTTGCGTTATATTGATATTGACAATATCTCTGGGCATTTTCATGACACCTATGGTCAAGCGCTTAGCAATACCTTAGCGGCATTACAAATGGGTGTATGGCAATTTGATACCTCGGTGGCAGGGCTTGGCGGCTGTCCGTATGCCAAAGGCGCAACCGGCAATGTTGCCACTGAAGATGTGGTATATCTGCTACATGGCATGGGTATTGAAACGGGCATTGACCTCGACAAACTGGTCGATGTCGGACAAAAAATCAGCGCGTTTTTGGGCAGGCAAAACGGCTCAAAGGTGGCAACAGCGATTTTAAATAAACGTAAAGCTTTAACAGTCAGTTAATAAACAAGGAATGACTATGAACTTAGGACTCGATTACCAACTTGGCGATGACATCAACGCCCTACGCGAAACCGTCAAAGCCTTTGCCGATGCCGAAATCGCCCCACGCGCTGCCGAGCTTGACCGCACCGACCAATTCCCGATGGACTTGTGGCAAAAAATGGGCGAGCTTGGGCTGCATGGCATCACCGTACCCGAAACCTACGGCGGCGTGGACATGGGCTATGTGGCGCACATGGTCGCCATGGAAGAAATCAGCCGCGCATCAGGCTCAGTGGCGCTAAGCTATGGCGCGCACTCCAACCTATGTATCAACCAAATCAAACGCAACGGCACAGAAGCCCAAAAACAAAAATACTTGCCAAAACTCATCAGCGGTGAATTCATTGGTGCCTTAGCCATGAGTGAACCCGGTGCAGGCTCAGACGTGACCAGCATGAAACTACGTGCCGAAGACAAAGGTGGCGTATATGTACTAAACGGCTCAAAAATGTGGATTACTAATGGACCTGATGCCGATGTGATGGTGGTGTATGCCAAAACCAACCCAGAGCTTGGGGCAAAAGGCATCACCGCGTTTTTGGTAGAAAAAGGCATGAAAGGCTTTTACACCGCGCAAAAACTTGACAAACTCGGTATGCGCGGCAGTCACACAGGCGAGATGGTGTTTGACAATGTCGAAGTGCCAAGCGACAACATTTTGGGCGGTCTTAACAACGGCGTCAAAGTATTGATGAGTGGCTTGGACTACGAGCGTGCGGTACTTGCCGCAGGTCCTATCGGGCTGATGCAAGCGGTGATGGACAACGTCATTCCCTACATCCACGACCGCAAGCAATTTGGTCAAGCCATCGGTGAATTCCAGTTGATTCAAGGTAAAGTGGCGGACATGTACACCACCTTACAGGCAGGGCGCAGCTTTCTCTACACCGTGGGCAAAAACTTAGATATGCTAGGCTCAGACCATGTGCGCCAAGTACGTAAAGACTGCGCCAGCGTAATTTTGTGGACAGCGGAAAAAGCCACTTGGATGGCAGGAGAAGGTATCCAAATCTTTGGTGGCAATGGCTATACCAATGAATACCCACTGGGGCGTATTTGGCGTGATGCCAAGCTATATGAGATTGGCGCAGGTACCAGCGAAGTGCGGCGTATGCTGATTGGTCGTGAGCTGTTTAACGAAACCGCCTAATTGATCAGCTTTGTCAGCACTAGCCCTAGCTAAAACTAGGGCTTTTTTATTAGATTGTCAAAATAGGTTGTCAAAATCCGCCTTATTAGCCACGTGCTATGTTAAGGTTGATTGTAAAATCGCTTGGTATTGCGCCGGTTTGAGACGGGGTCCGAATTGCTGAATGATTTGGCTTGCAACGCTACTGGCTAATTTGCCACAATCTGCCAACGCATAACCGTGCGATAGCGCGTATAAAAAACTGCCCGCAAAATTATCCCCTGCGCCATTGGTATCTAGCACTTGGTCAACGGCTAGCGATGCCACGTCAATCAATTTTGTTTCACGTGAAACATCGTCTCGTACTGCAATGATTGACCCTGCTGCACCATTGGTCACCACTGCCATATTGGCGACTGACAATAACGCTGCTGCCGCTTGCGAATGACTGCTTTGATTGGTAAATAGCTGCGCTTCATCACAGTTACAAAACACCGCATCCACGCCACCCTCTAGCATGGCATCCAGTCCTTCACGACCAAATTTGACCACGGCAGGGTCGGCAAAACTGACCGCGATTTTAGCCCCTTTGTCTTTGGCTTGTTGTTTTAGCTGAGCAATCGCCTGTTGTACCGAGGGTGACATAGCAAGATAACCTTCAAGATACAACCAATCAGCATCATTGAGCGCATCAAACTCGATATCGGTTTCGCTGATTTCTGCGGAAGTGCCCAAATGCGTTTGCATGGTGCGCTCACCATCTGGGGTCACCATCACCATACAACTGCCTGTGGTACCATCAGCGAATGACTTGGTAGACGTCTTGATACCTGCGGCATTTAAATCCGCCAAATAAAAACGCCCTGCATCGTCTTCACCCACTCGGCAAGCGTAAAAAGTATCGCTGCCAAGGCTTGCTGCGGCATAGATACTGTTGGCAGCCGAGCCGCCACCTGCTTGTTTGGTCGCGATGATGTTTTGCGTGGTGAGCGAGGCGATGAGGTCAGCTTGCTCACTGTGACTGGCTAGGGTCATGTTACCTTTGGTCAGACCTGTGGCGTTAAGCTGTGCATCGGTGACGATAAATTCACTGTCAACTAGCGCATTGCCGATGGCGACGATTTTTGCCATTGTGGTTCCTTTTTAACGATTTTGGAAAAAAATAGATGAGTTAAATTCAACGTGGTGTCATTGTAAATTAAAACCATCAAAGTTAATATCTGAAAATTGGCTGACACGGGCAAATGATTGGCACTGTGTTATCTGTGGTATCTGTGTTTTTTTGCCTTTATAAAGCAGGTTTTGACCCCATTTAACTCAAAATAAATCCGACAAAACTGCTATACTTTCCGTCTATTTCACGATTCATTGTTAGCGATAAATTCTGACAAATATTATTATGACACACAGGTAACTTCATGCCCGCAACTTCTCCCGACACTACTTTAGATTTGACCCTGCACCCTGCTTTTACCCTACGCTCTCATGAGCGCATCGATGCGTTATCGCTTGATGTAGTGGTGAGTGAACATAACGCCACGGGGTTGATTCATTATCACCTCGCCCACCCGAGTGATGAAAATGCCTTTATGATTGGTTTTCGCACCCAGCCGATGACCGACCGCGGTGAAGCGCATATTTTGGAGCATACCAGTCTATGTGGCTCTGAAAAATATCCCGTGCGCGACCCGTTTTTTAGCATGATTAAGCGCTCGCTCAATACGTTTATGAATGCGTTTACTGCGGCAGATTGGACAGCGTATCCGTTTGCCACCCAAAACCGTCAAGATTATTTTAACTTGTTGTCGGTGTATCTAGATGCAACATTTTTCCCAAGTTTAAATCCGCTCGATTTTGCCCAAGAAGGGATTCGTGTGGAGCTTGATGATGACGGCAAACCCCAGTATAAAGGCATTGTGTTTAACGAAATGAAAGGCGCGATGAGTGGCGAGATTGACCAGTTGTATCATACGCTGGCGCGTCATTTATTCCCCACAACCACTTATCACTACAATTCTGGCGGTGAGCCTGCTGCAATTACTGAGCTGACTCATGCTGATTTGGTCAAGTTTCATCAAAGTCACTATCATCCAAGCAATGCGGTGGTGATGAGCTTTGGCAATATCCCTGTGGCAGAGACCCAAGCCCGTATCCATGAGGATGCATTGGCGGTGGCAGGCAAAGCGTTTGCTAAAGGTCAAAAACACGCCTCACGACTCGAAAAATCATTGACCGCGCCAATCAGCGTGACGGACACTTACAGTGTCGATACGGTAAAACCCAAACAAACCCATCACGTCATGGCATGGTTATTACCATCGATTTTAGACGGTAAGCAGCGTCTGGCTATGCGACTACTTGAAGGCGTATTGGTTGAACATGCAGGTTCGCCGCTGCGGGCGTATCTCGATAGCCATCCGCTGGCATCTGCCCCAACGCCGCTACTGGGCTTGGATGACAGCCATTATCAGATGGTGTTTTATGCGGGTGTCCGTGGCTCTGAGCCTGAGCATGGCGATGCTATTGAGCAAGGGATTTTGGACTTACTCAAACAAGTGGCAGACCAGCCTGTGGACAGCGAAGCGATTGAAACCATTTTGCACCAAATCGAAATCGACCAACGTCATATCGGTGGCGATAGTATGCCATATGGTCTAAATTTGATGCTTGAAGGCTTTAGTACTGCTATCCACGATGGTGACCCCATGCATGTGTGGGATATCGATGAAAACCTAAACTGGCTACGTGAGCAAGTAAAAAACCCTGATTTTATCGCCAATTTGATTCGCAAATTTTTGCTCGACAATCCGCATCGCGTGCGTTTGACCCTCATCCCTGATGCTAGCAAATCTGAGCAACAAGCCAAGGATGAGCAAGCCAAACTTGACACCATCGCAGCGGCACTCACCGATGACACCCGTAATGCGCTCATCGCCCAAGCCAAAGCCCTTGCCGAACGCCAAGCTACCCCCGATGATGTGGATTTGCTACCCAAAGTGGGATTGGCGGATATTCCTGCCCAAATTCAATTTAAAACAGGTACAAAACGCGATATCACTTTAAGTGGTGTGCCAAGTACGTTGTATGAATATGAAGCAGGCACCAATGGTCTGTACTATTATCAAGTGATAATACCCCTAGAAGGTCATGAAGCGCTCATCAATCACCCAGATTTACCAACCTATCTGAGCTTGATTAGTGAAGTAGGCACGCGCAAACACGATGCCTTGGCATTTCAAGCGCGGCAAGCACGCCATTCAAGCGGTGTGACTGTCAGAATCAGCCAGCGCACGTCACCTGACAACCCCGAAAAAATGGATAGCTTCTTAGTGGTCGCTACCCGTTCATTGTCACGTAAATTTGAAGCGATTGAGCTGGTTAAAGAAGTACTCAACGACACTATTTTTACTGAATATGCGCGAATGGAAGAGCTACTGACCCAAAAACAAATGGGCTGGCAATCGCGCCTTGCCAATGCAGGTCATGCGTATGCCATGCAAACAGCGAGCCGTAACACCAGTAAAATCGCCCGTCTTGAATATGTACGCGGTGGTTTGCCTGCATTAAATAGCTTAACTGAATTTTTGCAGCAAGCAGAGCAAGATAGCAGTGCGTGGCAAAAGCTCGGAGAGCGCTTAGCCAATTTACACAGCTACATCAAAGCCCTGCCAAAACAAGCGCTCATCATCGCCGAAGCAGAGGTATTACCGACGCTGCAGCAAGCAATTAGCGAGAGCTGGCAAACGCCTGTTGAAGAGCCTACCGCTACTTTAATCGAATCGCCCATTACCACTGACGGTAGCGATATCGCGTGGCTTGCGCAAACCAATGTATTTCATCATGCGCTTGTCTTTGCTGCCGTGCCGACCAACCATCCCGATGCCCCTGCCTTGATGGTGCTCTCAAGCGTGCTACGCAACAATTATCTGCATCGTACCATTCGTGAGCAAGGCGGGGCGTATGGCGGCGGGGCGAGCTATGATAGCAATGCTTGCTCTTTCAAGTTTTATAGCTACCGTGACCCGCGTGACCAAGCCACGTTTGATGACTTCTTGGGTAGTATTGATTGGTTACTCGCGCAATCTACAGGCGAAAAAACCGATGCTTGGATTGAAGAAGCGATTTTAGGATTAATGGCAGGCATGGATAAGCCCGCAAGTCCTGCGGGTGAAGCGGTCAAGGCGCTGTTTGCTGAGTTACACGGTCGCGGCAAAGACTGGCAACAGGCGATGCGTGCCAAAATCTTGGCGGTCAGCCTTGATGACTTACAGCGCGTGGCAAGAACTTATCTTAAAGACAAGCCATTTACTCGTGCCAGCCTTGCGCCGTTTGATAAAGCTGAACTCATGCAAAACATGGGTTTTCAGATTGAAAAAGTGCTATAACAAACTTAATAATAAAATTAATCATCTTAATAAAAAAGGCGCTATTACTAGCGCCTTTTTTTCATCTTTTACACTACCCGTTCTACACAACCACCAATTCAATTTTGCCAAGTCCATCAATTTGCGCCAGTATGGTATCGCCTTTGACCACCGCACCCACGCCCGCTGGCGTGCCTGTAAAAATTAAATCCCCTGCTTTGAGTTCAAAAAACTCAGATAAATTGGCAATGGTCTCTGCCACATTCCAAATCAACTGATTGATATTGCCTTGTTGTTTGGGCTCGCCATTCACCGCCAGTGAAATATTTGCTTGTTGTATCTCAGCAACGCTAGCAACGGGATAAATTTCACCAATGGGTGCCGAATAGTCAAACGCCTTGCCAATCTCCCACGGGCGACCCGATTTTTTCATTTCGTTTTGCAAGTCGCGGCGCGTCATGTCGAGCCCCACGGCATAGCCAAAAATCAGCTCATGTGCCTGTGCTACACTCACATTGGCACCTTCTTTGCCAATCGCAACCACCAATTCTACTTCATAATGTAGCGCTTGCGTTTTAGTCGGATAAGGCAATTGGGCAATGCTATCGGGTCGAACTGCAATAATCGACTCGCTGTCACCGGCTTTACAAAAGAAAAATGGCGGCTCACGGTCTGGGTCACTGCCCATTTCTCGGGCATGGTCGGCATAGTTGCGCCCCACGCAATATACACGGCGGACAGGAAAGGTTTGCTCGGATTGATAGATGGGCAGTGCCACCACTTGGCTGGGTGGAAAAATCGTATTCATGGTGATTCTACTTGGGTAGTTGGGGTATCAGATGACGGCTGGGTGATGGCAATATCAGTGACATGAGTGACATGCTGGTCAGCTGCTAAATTGCTAGCAGGTTGCCACGCTTGCAAAAATTTATCATGGCGCAGGCTATTGTCTTGATTGGTGAACGATTGCAGATAGTTTCGGGTGGTGGATTCCCATTGCTCGCTTTGCTCCGCTGAAAATTGTCCCGTGAGTCGTTGGTAGCGCAAAAAAATCAGCCAAGTATTGAGCACATCACTTTCACAATAAGTGGTGAGCTTATCCCATGCCTCTGCTTGCACCATAGGCACCACATCATAGCCGTCCAACGCTTGCTTGCCTGCAAAGCCGCATAAGGATGCCACGACATCGAGTTTTTGCGACGTGCTATTCATGGCAAGTTTCACCATCAAATCGGTATGACGGTCATGATAGCGGTTGATATAGTTGTTGTATCTCATCTCACCGGTTTGGCTAAACAGCTTGGGCGCGGTTAGACCATGCTGTAACGCCCGATACACCATGACGGGTATATCAAAGCCCTTGCCATTCCAGCTCACCAACAACGGATTTTTTTCGATGGCATTAAAAAAGGTTTGAATCATTTGCGCTTCGCTATGGTCAGCCAGCGACAGCGATTTGAGGGTCATTTTGCCGCCCGCCACCCACAACACCGAAAGACAGGCGATTTGGTGCAAAGGCAGTGGCATAAAAGGATGCCCAACATCTTGCTCACGCAGTGCCATAAGCTTGGTCATGGCATCGTTATCCGATAACCCAGCCAACTCGGGGTATAGCCGCTTGCCTGTGGCAACATCGGGTATGGTTTCGATATCAAATACTAAAATCGGCGCTGGCGTAGCCATAATACTTCCTTGTTAGTTTCTGCTTTAGGTTATTGGGTATTAAGCATCATCTTTAACACCAAACAACCCTGTTGATAGATAACGATCGCCACGGTCACAGACGATAAATGCAATCACCGCATCCGGGTGTTCTTTAGCGATTTGGTAAGCTGCCCACGCCGCACCACCTGATGATACCCCCGCAAAAATCCCTTCTTCGCGGGCAAGCTTACGCATAAACACTTCCGCATCGTGCTGCTCGATGTCCATCACCCTATCCACCAAACTTGGCTCAAAAATCTTTGGCAAATAGGCGGCTGGCCATCGGCGAATCCCTGCGATATTAGCGCCTTCAGCGGGTTGTAAACCGATAATTTGCACGTTTGGGTTTTGTTCTTTTAGGTATTTGGACACGCCCATGATGGTGCCTGTGGTACCCATTGAGCTAATAAAGTGGGTAATTGTGCCATTCGTTTGCTGCCAAATCTCAGGACCTGTGGTCAGATAATGCGCTTGTTTGTTGTCAGGGTTGTTAAACTGGTCGAGTACGATGCCTTTGCCTTCTGCCTGCATTTGCTGGGCAAGGTCGCGTGCCGACTCCATGTTATCGACTTCAATTAATGTCGCCCCATACGCTGCCATCGCGTCTTTACGCTCTTGGGTAGAGTTGCTAGGCATAATCAGCGTCATAGCATAGCCGCGCATTGCCGCGACCATGGCAAGGGCGATGCCTGTATTGCCACTGGTGGCCTCAATGATGGTGTCGCCTGGCTTGATAGTGCCACGCAGTTCCGCTTGATAAAACATATTAAACGCAGGGCGGTCTTTCACTGAGCCCGCTGGATTGTTACCTTCAAGTTTGGCAAGCAGGGTGGCTGTGCCTTGGTCAGTTTGCGGTGCAAATCGCGCTAGCCTGACCAGTGGCGTATGTCCAATGCAGTCATTGAGCGTGCTGGTTTCAGTGATGAAATTATTATGGGTCATAAGACAACCTTAGTTTTTGGCCATGAACTTTTGATAATACGAATTTTGAGCAGACGCATTTAGTCTAGCTTATAGATTAGCTAGCGTTGATTAGTTTTTTTAACAGTAAATTTTTTGGATTGCGCGCGTAGTTTAGCAAAATTCGTATCACCCGTCAGTGGCGAATCATGATTATTGTGCCAGCCATTTTTCCACCGCTACCTCATCTGATTTTATCTCGATTTTTTACTGGGGTATACACTTGTCAAAAATTTACTTGAAACAAAAACCCTAGCGGCACAAGCAAAATTGGCTAAAATCCTATAAAATGAAACGCTATACCCCAAAACCCTGATAAAAAATCAGATGCCTAAATTAGGCTGATGCAAGGCTAGCAATGTGAGCAAACGATTTCACTTGGATTTCTCCACCGCTTATGGACAGTTGATACTGTTGGTGTTTTTGCCGATTAGCGTACTCGCCTTGACGGGTGGTTTTTTGGTGTTATCGGATACCAGCCGTGCTGCGCGTACCATTCAGCAATCAACCGCCGATAATTTGCTGCTGACTTTACAGCCTGTCGCCGCTTCTATGCAGACGAATCTGATTAAAATCAACCAAGCGCTATCTACAACTAGCACTCAGCCTAATAGCGATAATCACTCAAATAAAGATGGCTTAAATAAAGGCAGCTTAAATAAAGATAATGCAAATAAAGCTGAGCTGTCACCCAAAGAATTGGCGACACTGCAAGACAATGTGAAATTTGCCCTACAAAATGCCATCAACGACAAACACTTGCAAGGCGTAGCGATTGTCAACGAACAAAGTAAAGTGTTGGTCAGTTTTGGGGATTTGTCACAACAGCCCAATCCGCGCTTGTTGCCTTTTTTGGGACGCCACCTTGAGGCGCAAAGCAATACGCAGCAAACTTATTTGCTGACGCAGCTCAACACCCAATCCAACAGCCTGTTTAATAGCAAGGGTAGTAGTTTATTTGGTCGAAAATTGGTACTAAGCCCGCCCGCCAATGCGACTGCCCCACTACCGACCTTGTGGCTTATTGTCAATATTGATAATGAGCCGCTACAAGTGGCTCGCTATCAAGTGATGTTAGCGTTAGCGATTACCGGACTCTTTACTATTTTACTGCTGCTATTGACCACCCACATATATGCTAGACGCTGGATTGCGCCGATTTATGAGATGCGGTTACATTTGCAGCGCACCAACGCCAACAACCTGTATAAACCGATGACCATCAACGCCAGTGGTGAAATCAACCAACTGCAACAGGATTTGGTCAAGACCTTAAGACGTCTGCATAAAAGTTTCCAAGAACTCAAAAATCACGCCGAGCAGACCGAAGATGATTTGCGATTGGCTTTTGACGAGATGGAAATGCAAAACATCTCAATTCGCAATGCGCGTGATGCCGCGGTTTCAGCCAGTCAAACCAAATCGGCATTTTTAGCCAATATCAGCCACGAATTACGCACCCCACTTAACAGTATTGATGGCTTTATCAACCTATTATCCCGTCATGGCGGCTTAAATGCTGAGCAAGACTTGTACGTGCAAACGATTCGTAAGTCTTCAGCGCACCTATTAGCACTGGTCAATGACGTGCTTGATTTTTCTAAGATTGAAGCCGGTAAACTGGTACTGGATAGTCATGAATTTGACCTGTATGCCAGTATCTACGATGTGGTGGATATGCTATCGCCACTGGCGGCAGAGAAAGATTTACGCCTGGCGGTGTTCTTCTATGACGATGTGCCGCATTATCTGGTGGGGGATGCGTTACGCACCAAGCAAGTGTTGACCAATCTTGTCAATAACGCCATCAAATTTACCGATGATGGCGAGGTCATTGTGCGGGTCAGTTTGGATGAGGACATCGATGATTTAATTCATATCAGTGTGCAAGACACAGGGCGCGGGATTTCGCCTGAGCATCAAAAAGTGCTGTTCCAAAGTTTTTCCCAAGGCGATCCTTCGATTACTCGCCAGTACGGCGGTACGGGGTTGGGGTTGGTGATTTCAAAACAGCTCACCTATCTGATGGGCGGCAATATTGGTTTTTATGACAACGCCACTGAGCAAGCGGGTGATGCGAGCCAATCGCACAAAATCAAAGGCACGACGTTTTGGTTTACCTTGCCGATGAGCATCAGTAACCAAGAACAGCAGCGGCTGCTTATCCATGACCCCATTTGGCAGTTGCCCGCCATCGTCCCGCCAAAAACTGATGCCGGTTATATAGCGGCTGATACCACTACTGCGGTAAATATTTTGGTTTGGATTGACCATCTTGCAAGCTTACAAGTGTTAAAAGGCTCGCTGCGTGAATTACCGATTGCCATTACTACCGCAAGTACGCTAGCAAGCCTACTTGAATCGCTCAAAGAAACAGGCAATCATTGGGATTGGGTCATCGTGGACAATGGTACCACTGAGGATACCACATCGCTGCTCAAACAAGTACGCTTACATTATGCCGGTAAATTGCTACTATTTGGCTATCAAGTCAATCTTGAGCCAGAATTGTTGTCGCGTTACCAAGCACAAGCCTTGTATCAGCCGCTCGATCGTCGCCAACTTTATCAGCTGCTCGATAGCAATTCTGCCAACAGCCAAGAGCCAACACTGCCGCAGTGGCACGGCTTTACTGTGCTTGCCGTGGATGACCATCTGCCCAATTTGTTGGTACTAGAAGCCTTATTGGCTGAACTGAGCATTAATGTAGTGACGGTTAATAGTGGGTTTGATGCCATTGAATACATCACCACCCACCAGGCGCAAAGCGATACCGCCGTGGATTTGATTTTTATGGACATTCAAATGCCAAGAATGTCAGGCAGTGAAGCCGCCATCCAAATCCGTAAGGTTGAAACGCAAGCAGGAAATCAACATATTCCGATTATTGCACTGACCGCACATAGTCTATCGGATGAACGCGATAAATTATTGGCATCGGGGATTGACGATTATGTGGGCAAACCAATCAGTCAAGCCCAGTTATTACAAATCCTGCAACGCTGGTTGGGTAAACACAGCACGTCCGTGTCCGCTGATGTGGTTTCTGGCAAATCTGCTAGCAACTCACCCATCTCGGCGCGGTCGATAGCGTCTATAGCGTCTATAGCGTCTATAGCGTCTGGGGCAAATCACCCGCGTACTGCACCTGCAACCCCCAAAGAGAGTGCCGTATTTGCTCATACGCCATTAGCCGCCTCAGCGACTACCGCCGATGACAACGCTAATCTGCCAAGCCTACCATCGGTCAGCAGTCAGCATAGCGCTGAGTCACTAGCAAATCTTGCTGTTATTGATTGGGATGATGCGGTGATGCGGGTAGCAGGTAAGCCTGATTTGGCAGCCAATTTAATTACCTTGCTGATTGAATCAATTGAGCAGGAAAAAAGTGACTTGCAGCAGGCTTGGCAGCGCCACGACAGGCAAGCCTTGTCCCACGCGGCGCATCGCATTTTAGGGGCGAGTCGTTATACGGGCGTACCACAGCTACGCCAAGCCAGTCAAAATCTTGAAGACAAGTGCTTGCTAAATATCAATAATAGCTCGCCTGCGCAATTTGCCATTTTGGCGCCTTATTATGAGCAAATGCTCCAAGCGCTCGATAACTTGGCACAGGCTGATTTGAGTCAATTCCCTGCACTCAAATATGCCCAGCTCAAAGAAAACGACATGACTTGGAAGATGATTTGACGCCCATCACCACAATGCCGCCTAGGTTTGACATGATTGCCATTTCACGTTACCTTTCTTAAACGTATCGTCTGATATCGCCTCTTGTGCCCAACCAACAAAATCAGTAAAGTGAGATTAATGATTGCAAACCATTGCGTTCTCGCAACATTTTTTTAAGTGTATTGGGTTGGTCAAATTTTAAGGATGCGTATGTCGGTTTTGTCGGTATCAAAAGTATTGCCGGGTGTAGGATTGTTGCCATTTTCTCAGCGTGCTACTGCTTCATCTTTAGCGCAGCGTATCAAAGCTGCAAACGATAACCTTGCGCCCGATGTGCGGTTGGAACTTAGCGGTGATGATAGCGTCATTGTTTGGCTGACACGGATTGATAAGCGCAATGCGTTAAGTTTTGCGTTGATGGATAAACTCATTGATTTAGCCCACCTGCTCACCACATGGACGGACGTGCGGGCGGTGATTTTGGCAGGTGAAGGTAAAAGCTTTTCTACCGGCATTGATTTGGCGGATTTAAACAACCCAAAAAACCTAAAACAGGTCGCTTGGGAGCTTATTAAACCGTTTCAAAGTAAATTTCAAAAAGTGTGCCTTGTGTGGCGACAACTACCAATGCCTGTCGTCAGTGTATTGCATGGACATTGCCTTGGCGCAGGACTACAGTTGGCACTGGCGACCGATATCCGTATCGCCACAGCGGATTGCCAATTTGCCATTATGGAAGCCAAATGGGGACTGGTACCGGACATGGGACTGACCCAGTCTGCGATGGGGGTGCTACGCGCTGATATCGTCAAGGAATTAGCGATGACGGCACGGATTTTTGACGGTCAGCAAGCCTTTGACTATGGTGTGGTCAGCCATCTAAGCGATACACCGATGGAAGTTGCCAAAACTTTGGTCACAGAATTAAGCAATCGCTCCCCCGATGCCGTCTTGGCGAGCAAACGCATCATCAATGCCATGTATCACACGCCTGCAACAACCTTGTATCAAGAAAAACTGTGGCAAATCAAATTACTGCTGGGACAAAACCGCAAACTTGCCGTCAAAAAAGCCAAGGATGAAACCGTCAAATTTATTGGGCGTCAATTTAACTAATTTAACCTATGGCTTAATTGACCTTGGTGAGTGCCATCATGCTAAGACCCCTGTTCAAACGTCGTCTTATTTTTTTAGCCAGCCTGTTTTTGGTGTGTATGGCGATTTTGTTTTTTATCGCCTGGTGGGGTCGTCTGCCTGCCAACACGGGCAAGCCAAGCACTTACCAAACCGCCGTTATTACCAAAGACCATCAAAAAACAGTGGCAACTGATATGCCACCTGATGAGCCCTCCAGCCGTTTTCGCCAATTTGGCTCGCAAAGCATGGCCGATGGCATCACAGAATTGGTTAAAAGCAATCCACAAAAAACGGGCGTTTATCCCTTGCCCGATGGCATGGATGCATTTGCCGCACGTATGCTGCTCATTAGCACCGCAGAGAAAACGCTAGATGTGCAGTATTATATTTGGAATAACGACATCACTGGCAATCTGATGTTCCAAGCCATCAAAGAAGCGGCAGAGCGCGGTGTGCGCGTGCGATTATTGATAGATGACAACAATACCCGGGGTCTCGACCCAACGCTGTGGGTACTCAATGACCACCCCAATATTGAAGTAAGATTGATGAACCCCAATCGTTTTCGCTCGTGGCGCTGGCTAGGGTTTGTGGGCGATTTTGAGCGGCTCAATCATCGTATGCACAACAAATCCATCACCGCTGATAGCCAAATCACTATCACAGGCGGGCGCAATATCGGGGATGAGTATTTTTCTTTAAACCAAGAGATGGTATTTTCTGACCTAGATGTGCTGATGGTTGGGCATATTGTGCCGCAGATGTCACAAGCGTTTGACCAATATTGGAACCATAAACTGGCTTTTCCCATCACCGATTTGGTCAAAAAACCTGAGACATCCGCCCTAAACCAAGTATTTACCCCAAAAACCCAAAAAGCTGACAAACCCGCATCACAACAACTTGACCCGGTGCTAAAGCTGAAAAACGACTATCTAAAGCGCTTGGTGGCAATCGACTTTGTCAACCAAATCAAACAACAAAAATTGCCGCTCTACTGGGCAAGCGTGCAGCTGTTGACGGACAATCCTGACAAACTGGGCAACGAAGCCAACACCCAAGGGTTAGACATCAACCAAAGCTTAGGTAAAATCAGCCGCGAACTCAATTTAATCTCTGCCTATTTTGTCCCCACGCAGCAAGGCAAAGATTATTTTATCAACCTTGCAAAAAAAGGCGTAGCGGTGAATATTTTGACCAATGCCATGAGCGCCACCGATGTCAAGCTCGTGCATTCTGGCTATGCCAAACACCGCAAAGACTTACTCAAAGCTGGGGTCAAGCTATATGAACTAAAGCCCAATGCCATCAAAGACAATCTGCGTGATTCATACTTGACGGGAAGCTCTGCAACCAGCTTGCATGCCAAAACGTTTGAAAGCGATGGTGAAAAGGTGTATATCGGCTCGTTCAATTTTGATCCGCGTTCAGCCTTGACCAATACCGAACTTGGCGTTGCCATCGCCCACCCTGTACTTGCCAACAAAATCCGCAATGAATTTTTGCAGGCCTTGCCAACAACCAGCTACACCTTGTCGCTCAAAGATGACAATATTCAGTGGTCAACGCTCGAGAACGGTCAAATCGTCACGTATGATGAAGAGCCACATACCAAGGCTTGGCAGCGTACGCTAGTATGGATGCTATCGCACCTGCCGATTGAAAAATTTTTATAAGCTGTAACTGTTATGAACGACAGCGTTAGCCAATACGCTTAGCGCAACTGGCTATCCTTACTACCACGGCGATTAAACAGCTCAACTTTTTGCTGATGCTGCTCTAGCGATTGTTGACAACGCACGCACAAGTGCACCCCTGGCATCGCAAGACGCCGTACTTCAGGAATCGGAGCATCGCACTCCTCACAATGCGTTAGGCTCTCGCCCTGTGGCAATGCCCGTTTTGCCCGTGCAATCGCATCATTAATAGTCGCTTCAATTTGCTCGTTTTCTGCGCCATCCGCAGCCCAACCACTTGCCATATTTTTCCTTAGATTTTAATAAGTTAACTATAATATGGTAGTGGTTTTATCAAATATCAATAGCTTATTAACGCCGTCATTGCGGCATTTTATTGTGGCTGTAAATCAATCACCTGACCTTTAATACCTGCCGCCTCATCACTCATCAAGGCAACATACGCACTCATCAAGTCTTCGGGCGCAAGCAAGGTGTTGGGGTTTTCGCTCGGATAGGCAGCAGCACGCATTTGGGTACGCGTGGCACCGGGATTGATGCAGTTAAAGCGCAGGGTGGTGGTCTTTTGGGTTTCTTGGGTGAAAATATCGCTCATCCCTTCTACCGCCAATTTTGACAGCGCATACGCCCCCCAAAACGCGCGTGGACGGCTGCCAACACTACTAGAGGTAAACACCACTGAGCCACTTTGTGCAGATTTGAGTAGCGGTAGCAAAGCTTGGGTAAGGGTAAAGGTGGCATTAAAATTGACTTTCATCACTTGCTCAAAAATAATCGGGTCATACATCTCAAGCGGGGTTAATACACCGAGCAACCCTGCATTGTGTAAAACACCGTCCAAATGCCCGACTTCACGCTCAATCAAAATCGCCAATTGCTGCATTTCTGTGTAGCTTGCGCTCTCTAAATTCATCAGTAACATGGCAGGCTCAGCACCGCCTTCTGCTTCAATTAGGTCATACACGGCTTCAAGCTTGCTTGCGGTTTTGCCAAGTAGTAGCACGGTCGCGCCATATTTTGCATAGCTTAGCGCGGCTGCTTTGCCGATGCCATCACCTGCCCCTGTGACCAAAATATTTTTACCTTTTAGACAGTCGGCAGGTGGGATAAAGTTACGGATATCATCATGCGTTGCTAAAGTCATAGTTTCCTCAAAATTTTTCTCAAAAGCTTGCTAAAAAATTTCCTAAAAATCGGTCAAATTGTTAACACTTTGTCTATGCATCAACCGCCTAGTCGCTAGTTCAAGTGTCCGCTCAAGCATCCGTCCAATCGCCAAGCAAAGTGGTCAATTCAGCGACGCTATGGATGATGTTGTCTGCGCCCCAACTGCCCAAATCCGCTTGGTCTTCCGGGGGAATGTAGCCATAAGCTGCCAAAATCGTGCGCATATTCGCCGCATTGCCCGCTTGAATGTCACGAATATGGTCACCGACATACACACAATTTTCAGGCTGTAGCTGATGCCCGAGTTGTTCATTCAACCGCGCCACTGCCAAATACATTGGCTCTGGGTCAGGTTTGGTGTGTTTGACATCATCAGGGCATACCAGCACCCCACAGCGCTCAGTTAACTCAAGTTTCTCTAACAAATTTTCCGCCAAATAACGCGGCTTATTGGTGACAATGCCCCATACAATGCCACGTGATTCCAAGTTTTTTAGCAGCGAATCAAGCCCATCAAACAAGCGGCTATCAACACAGATATCAGCCTCATAGGTGTCCAAAAACTCTTGCCGATAAGCCAGCAAGGTTGGGTCATCCTCAGTCACATCGGCAAGCTCGCCAAACATCAGCTTGACCATGGCTCTGGCGCCTGCAGAAACTTGCTCGCGAATGGCGGTATCACTGGGTGCTGGGTGCTGGTGTTTGGCGCACATCACCTTAATAATCCGAATAAAATCAGGCGCCGTATCAATCAAGGTACCATCAAGGTCAAACAATACAGCTTGGCATTTTTCAGTCATTTTTTGCTCAAATCAACGATTAATATTTTAGTAAAGCCAACTACTGAGGTTTGTAGACTGCCATCATGTAGTTAACGTCAACATTTTGTGCCAGCCAATAGTGCTTGATAAGGGGATTGTAATGTAAACCAATTAAATCTTGACGCTTGCAGCCTGCACGCTGAGCAAAACGATCTAGCTCGGCTGGGGTGATGAATTTTTCATAATCATGTGTACCGCGTGGCAACAAGCGTAATAGGTATTCAGCGCCAATCACCGCAAACAGGTAGGATTTTGGGTTGCGATTGATGGTCGATAGTACTAATACGCCATTGGGCTTGAGCAGGGTAAAACAAGCATTGATAATGGACTGCGGGTCTGGCACGTGCTCGAGCATTTCCATACACGTCACTACATCAAACTCACCAGCGTGCGCTTTGGCAAAATCTTCTACAGCAACACAAGCAAAATCAATCGCTTGGCTAGTTTGCTCCGCATGGATTTGTGCTGCCTTGATGTTGGCTTCTCCCAAATCAATACCCGTTACTGTGGCGCCGCGCACCGCCATGCTATGCGACAAAATACCACCACCACAGCCGACATCTAACACTTTTTTGCCTGTTAAGCCTGATTGCTGGCGGGCGATGGTTTGCTGTTCAATCCAGTTTAAGCGTAGCGGATTGATTTGGTGCAAGGTGGCAAACGCACCTGATTTGTCCCACCATTCATTGGCAAGGTCGGTGAATTTTTGTACTTCTTGTAAGTCGACGTTTTGCTGGAGGTTCGGTTGTGTCATGATGATAGTTCCGTTTGATTTTTACTTCGCTATTTTTTTAATTCGATACTTTTTACTTTAATAGCATGTTATCGCGTTTTTTGAAATGCGGTTGCTTGCTAACCACAATTGCTATCAAAAATAGCCTTATTCTAACAGTTTTTAGCCCATGCGCTGTAGAATTTATGTGGCAGGCTGATAGCGTAGAATTGTAGGATAAATATGTAGGGTAAAATAGCTTATTGCTGCATAACCCCATAACCGTCCAACTTTAAATATGACTGATAAATTAAACTTAAAAATATAATTTTCAATTTAGAAAATTTAATTAACATATTGCTTATTTTTTTCGTCAGTGTAGTTTTTTTTAGTTTACAAAGGATTACACTTAGGCGCTTCCTCAATTTATGATAGTATAACGCGCAGGTATTTTCGTATTTTGAGCCCTGCTAGCAAGTGATTTTCTATAAGATATGAGCCGTGCTAGACCCTATGATTTGACTGTTAATGAGGCAACCATGAAAAAATTAGCAATGACCGCAATCGCCGCCGCTATCGGCTTGACCAGTTTATCAACCCAAGCTGCAGATTTTGTAGCGGGTCAAGACTATAAGGTGCTTGCAAACCCAGAAAAAATTGAAGGCAATAAAATCATTGTTCGTGAATTTTTTTGGTATGGTTGCCCACACTGCTACAAATTAGAACCTTACATGGCACAGTGGTCAAAAAAATTGCCAGCTGATGTGGTGTTTATGCAGACGCCAGCGGCGATGAACCCTGTGTGGGAACAAAACGCGCGCGGTTTTTATGCTGCGCAGTTGTTAGGTTATCAAGGCAAAACCCACCAAGCGATGTTTGACGCCATTCAAAAAGACCGTCAAAAATTGTTTGACCAAGCCTCTATCGGCCAATGGTACGCATCAAAAGGCGTGGATATCAATAAATTTAACAGCATGTATAACTCATTTGCGGTGAATACCCGTATCGCACGTTCAAAAGATGCGGCGCAGCGCTTCCAACTATCAGGGGTCCCTGCGGTTGTCGTTGATGGCAAATACGTTGTTGAGGGTGAGGATGGTAAAGTGCCACAAGTGGTTAATTACCTCATCAATAAAGCCCGTGCTGAGCGTGGCGGTAAATAATCCGACAGCCATTTGCTGAGGGTTAATGGTTTTAGCCTAGATGGTTTTAGCTTAAATAGTAAAAAAGCCGTTTCAATGAATTAGCATTGAAACGGCTTTTTTTATAGGAGCGGCTTTTTTATGGTAGTTAATAAAACCTAGTGGTCGGCTGGCGTGCCGCCTTGTGCCACAATCCAATTTTCTAGCTGTTTGGTTTTTTCATCCAATAGCATTTTATCACCGCTGGCTTCAACATTGAGACGAATCAGTGGCTCTGTGTTAGAAGCGCGGACATTAAAGCGCCAGCGTGGAAAATTGACCGACAAGCCATCGAGTTTATCAAGGGTCGCCGTTTGGCTATCAAATTGTGGGTAACTTTCTTCAAGTTTTGCCAATACCGCGGGCGCAGTGATACTGTCTAATTTAAAGTTAATCTCACCGGATATTGGGAAGGTCTCAATCATCTCATCAACTAGTTGCGACAAGCTTTTGCCAGTTTTTGACAATAACTCAATCACCAATAACCAAGGAATCATGCCACTATCGCAGTAGTTAAAATCGCGGAAATAATGATGCGCAGACATCTCACCGCCATACACTGCATTGTTTTCACGCATGATTTGTTTGATAAAAGAATGCCCTGACTTACTGATGGTCGCTTTGCCACCTGCCGCCGCGATGACGCTTTCGGTATTTAAGATATTGCGCGGGTCATAGACAATCGCCTCGGCAGGGTTTTTATCCAAGAAAGCTTTGGCAAGCACCCCCACTACATAAGTGCCTTCTAAAAATCGAGCGTTTTCATCAAAGAAAAAACAGCGGTCAAAATCGCCATCAAACGCAATCGCTAAGTCCGCTTTCTCCGCCAATAGCTTGTCTGCCGTCACTTTACGATTGGCAATAATCATGGGATTGGGAATACCATTGGGAAAACTGCCATCGGGCGCATGATTGATTTTGATAAATTTAATAGGCGCGTTGGCAGCTTGTAGACGCTGCTCAAGCAAATCAATCGTTGGTGCTGCACTACCGTTGCCACAGTTGACGACCACTGTCAAAGGTCGTAACGCGTTGACGTCAATATAGCTTATCAGATGGTCGATATAGGCGGTTTTATCTTCTTTTAACTGATACTCGCCTTTACTGGCTGCCGCTTTGAATGCGCCTTTTTCTGCGATTTGTTGAATATCTGCCAAGCCGGTGTCCGCGCTAATGGGTTTGGACTGTTCACGCACCAATTTTAGCCCGTTATAATTAATGGGGTTGTGACTGGCGGTCACTTCAATGCCGCCAATCGCGCCATAGTGGCTGGTGGCAAAATACACTTCTTCAGTTCCTGTCATGCCCAAATCAATCACATCGATGCCTGCATCTAATATGCCTTGTATGGTGGCTTTTTTAAGGGCTTCACTACTGGGCCGAATGTCACAACCAATCACAATCGCTGGTTTTTGCTGATTTGATAGCGGCGCACTTAAAAATTGGGCGAAAGCACGTCCGATACGGTAGGCAATGTCCTCGTCAAGATTTTTACCGAGTTCGCCGCGGATGTCATAGGCTTTAAAAGACGAAATTGTGATGGGAGAAAAATCATTCATATACATGGCTCATGGGATTAAGAATTAAGAATGTCATTCAATTAACTGTTAATTACTCACAATCAGTTATTCACTAGCAGTTATTCACTGGCAATGATCAGCTATCACCAAACACATCGCGGCTATACACTTTTGCCTTAACGTGCGCTAATTCGGGATGTAATCGGTTCGCGACAATCACGTCGCTCGTTTCCAAAAAACGGGCTAAATCATTGACTACAGGACAATCCATAAACTGTGATGACGACAGACTGGGCTCATAGATTTGTACATCAATGGCATGTTGTTTGAGCAGTTCAATAATGTCCAAAATCGCAGAGTCTCTAAAGTTATCGGCATCTTTTTTCATGCTCAATCGGTACACGCCCACGGTATTAGGCTGCTTGGCGATAATTTGACGGGCGATAAAGCGTTTGCGGGTGTTGTTGGCATCCACCACCGCATGAATCACATTGGCAGGAATCCCTTCATAATTGGCTTTAAGCTGTTGGGTATCTTTGGGTAGACAATAGCCACCATACCCAAATGATGGGTTGTTGTAATGCATGCCAATCCGCGGGTCTAAGCTGACACCGGTGATAATCGACTCACTATCAAGCCCCATGCTTTCGGCAAAGCTATCTAACTCGTTAAAAAATGCAATGCGTGTGGCAAGGTAGCTATTGGCAAATAGTTTGACCGCCTCTGCCTCAGTGGGAGGCATGATTTGGCTTGGGGTGTGGGTTTGTTCGCTGGCAGTTTGGTATTGGGTTATTAATTGGTGGCAAACATCTTGCAGCGCTGGCACATGGTTTATATCACAGCCAACGATAATACGTGACGGATGCAGGTTGTCATATAACGCTTTGCCTTCCCGCAAAAACTCCGGCATAAACAAAATACGCGTATCAAATTTTGCCTGCATGTCAGCGGTAAATCCAATCGGCACAGTCGATTTGATCACAATCGGCACTTGTGCGTTGTTAGCGCGTACGGTTTGGATACTGGCTTCCACCGATGAGGTATCGAATTTGCCAGTGGCGACATCGTAGTTGGTCGGTGTGGCGATAATCACCAAATCTGCGGTTGAAAAATCCGCCTCACTCACCAACTGCGCTGTTAAATTCAGTGACTGGGTTGCCAAGAACTGCGCAATCAACGCATCGTCAATCGGCGACGCTTGCTGTTGTAATTGGGCAATTTTTTGGGCATCGATATCGACCAAGGTGACTTGGTTAGCAAGTTTAGGCTGGGCTAAAAGTACCGCATTGGACAGACCGACATAGCCTGCGCCAATGACAAAGATGGTTGTAATCATGGATGATGAAACCTTACAAATCGCAGCAAAAATTAGCGAAGCCGTCGCGTATTTTTAGCCTTGATATTTCTTATATTTTTAAATGAGGTAAGTTTGTGCCAATATCACTATAGTTTGACAAAATGGCATAGCGATGACAACGATTATTTTGCAGCCTCTGTGTTTTAGGTATTTGTGTTTTAGGTATTTGTATTTAAAGCATCTGTATTTTAAGTATCTAGACTGTCAAGGCAAATACTTACCAATGGACTTAGATTGCCCCGTCAAATGCGCTAAAATAGCTAGGTCAATTATATTGTGAATTTTTCATCATTTACTATCAATCACTCTTCAGAGATAACGATGCAACCGACTTCCAATTTTGCTGACCTCATTGCCTTAATGGCACGACTGCGCCAAGACTGCCCTTGGGATAAAAAACAAACCAACGATAGCCTCATTCCCTACGCCCTAGAAGAAACCTATGAGCTCGTCGAGGCCATACAATCGGGCGACATTGACGACATCAAGGGTGAGCTTGGCGATGTGCTACTACAAGTGGTTTTTCACGCTTGTCTATATGAAGAACAGCAGCAGTTTGATATCAGCGAGGTGATTTTCACCTTGCAACAAAAACTCATTCGCCGTCACCCGCATGTGTTCGACAAAGAAAATCTAAAAACCGATGAAGATGTCAAAAAACGCTGGGATGAAATCAAAGCCTTGGAAAATGCCGAAAAAGCCAAACAGGGTAAACTGGTAAACCATCGCCGCACCCTTGATGCGGTCAAGGCAGGCTCAGCGTTAATGCAAGCGCAAGAATTACAAAAAACTGCCAATAAAGTCGGTTTTGATTGGGATGTGGTGTCGGGTGCGGTGGACAAATTGGATGAAGAAGTGGCAGAGCTCAAAGAAATTTTACCAATCGATGGTCAAAAACCGACGCCTGAGCAAAAAGCGCTGCTAGAAAAAGAACTGGGGGATTGTTTTTTTGCCCTAGTCAATATTGCCCGCAAACTGGGCATTGATAGCGAAAAAGCAACTTTGACCACCGTGCATAAATTTCGCTCTCGTTTTGGCTTTATTGAAGATGAGCTCGCTAAAATGGGTAAAACCCCTGAAACTGCTAGCTTAGAAGAAATGGATAACTTGTGGGATTTGGCAAAACAGCATGAAAAACTTATATGAGGGGTTTTGAGCACGACCTAGGTTTTAGGGTTTAGTATTATTGACAGCTAATACCCTGTTTACATGCCGTGTACATTTTTTTGGTAAAACAGCTTTTTAGCTAAGTTTGTACTAAGTTTGGCTTTTTTATTGCCCAAGATTGATTGTTCCAAAAGTCTGGGCAAGGTATACTGAGTTAAAAGGGATTTGACCGTTAAAGCAATGATTTTTCGATTATTAGTTGGCTCAATTTTTGCCATTTTAGTTCTAGCCATTTTATTTCTAGCGCTATGGGCAATGCCCGCACAGGCGCAAGTATGTACCCCAATCATGACACCCGAGCAGGCTTTTTTAGCCGTGACAAATTTGACGGGGACTAACGGTAATACCAAAAAACCCTCTGCAAATATCCTTGCCAATTCGCCCAAAGTGATTAATATCAATACAGCCAGTGAAGCACAGCTTACACAGCTTGATGGTATCGGCGCCAAAAAAGCCCAGCAAATTATTTTATACCGGCAAATGATAGCGCCGTTTGCCACGGCGGATGACCTAGCCAACGTCAAAGGTATCGGTAAAGCGACTGTCGATAAAAATCGCCACCGCATCACCACCCAATAGTGATAAGCTCAATAAAGCATTGGCAATCATCACAAGCCTATTCTCATGTCTTGTATACTCTGTATTAGCCACCAAACCGTCTCATCCTGTAGCGCTCACGTCCTACAAATAACCAATCGTTCAACAATACTTTTTGCTCATTGGATTTCTTGTAACCGTGAATTAATATCCCTAGTTAGGCAGAAATTTGGTACACTAACCGCTAATAAATTTCTGCCGTTTTCATGGATTTTGGTTACTATACATGGCAAAAAAAACTCGCAAATCACCTAGCACGGCAACCGCTGCTGGCAATACCGCAACCGATTATGTTTTAGATAGACAGTCGGCTCGCCGGGATGCCAAAAAACTGGGCTTAAACAAAGCTGATTTACCCAACTCTATCAAAGAAGTGATTAGCACACTGACGCAGGCGGGTTTTGAAGCCTACATCGTCGGTGGTGGGGTGCGTGATGCCTTGTTAGGCTTAAAGCCCAAAGACTTTGATGCTGTGACCAACGCCACCCCAAACCAAATCAAAGAAGTATTTGGCAAACGCTGCCGCATCATCGGACGGCGTTTTCAGCTGTGTCATGTGTATTCTGGTCGCGATATGATTGAAGTTGCCACCTTTCGCGCGCCGCCTAAGGACAACAATCATCTCACCGAAGACGGCATGATTATGCGTGACAATGTGTGGGGCGATATCTATCAAGATGTGGTGCGCCGCGATTTTAGTATCAATGCCCTGTACTATCAGCCATTTGACGACATCGTTTATGATTTTTGTGGTGGGCTAAAAGATGTTGAAAACCGCACCATTCGTCTGCTCGGTGACACCCAAAAACGGGTGGAAGAAGACCCTGTACGTCTACTTCGTGCGCTGCGTTTTAAAGCAAAATTGCAGTTTGATTTTGACAACGCCTTAAACCAACAATTCAACGCACAAAACTGGGCATTATTGGCGCAAGTATCCCCTCACCGCTTGTACGATGAGACGCAAAAAATGTTCACAGGCGGCTATTTGGTGCCGATGTTACCACTGCTATTTGATTATGGTGCGTTTTCCCAGTTGTTGTTTTATCCACCGACAAGCGTGACACCCCTACTCAACCAAGTCACCATAAATACCGATAGGCGCATAGGCAGTGGTAAAAGCATTAACCCTGCGTTCTTTTACGCGACTATTTTGTGGGAAAACTATCTGTATTTATTGGATAAGTTTAAAAAAAACACACCGTTTAGCGACGCGCAAAACCAAGCCGCCAATAAAGTGTTGGACAAGCAGCGCCAGCACACAGCCATGCCCAAGTTTGCCGAGCAGTTTATTAAAGATATTTGGCTCATGCAGCCAAGACTTGCCCAGCCGCGCAAAAAAAATCTGCAAAAGCTGTTTGAAAATCCGCGTTTTCGGGCTGCCTATGACTTTTTGATGATGCGTGAGCAAGTGGAAGCCAAAAACCAAGCACTTGCCAAACAACATGGCGCAGCAATTACGTTGGATGATGAAAGCACCAATGGCATGGGACATTGGTGGGCGTGGTTTCAAACCCTAGGTGCCAAACAGCAGCAACAAGCGATTGATGAGTTTGACCTTGAATCAGTACGTTTGCGCTTTGCCAATATTGTCAATCAAACCAGTTTTGAGGATGACAGTGTTGCTTACCAAACTAGCGATGCAGTGCATGATAATGAAGTAGACATGGGTAGCGATTTGAGTCATGGAAAGCGCCGCCGCGAACGACGTCATTTGCCGGTTGCAGCAAGCAACCAAATCGAGCGTGAACCGCTGCAAGATACGGCGCTATCTACCAAAGCGCACAAACTAACACAGCAGCAGCAACTTGAAAAAGCCCAACTGCAGCAGTTATCACTTGCCAGTCACACCAACTCAGCACCGGCTAAGTCACTGATCGTAGCGCCAATCGCAGCGCAAAAAGACGATGACCACCCTTATCAGCCGACAGTTTCTGCTTCAGCATCAGCTTATGCTGAGCCAAACGCACACCCAAATAATTCTAACCTAGGTCGCTCACGCAAACGCGACAAAGCCTATTTATCGGCAGCGAGTGTACCTGCCAAACGTGCGCGACGTACCCCTAGCTCAAACTGGTCGATTTTGGAGCAACGTCAGCAAGCAGATATTACAACATCCGCTAGTGATTTGCGTGGCGAATCTGTCAGCCCAACACCCGTCAAACAAAGCATTGACAATCAGGCGGCGACTCATACCGATATTGATATTGCCTCTAGCACTGACATTGGCACTGGCACGGTCAATCATTCCGCTTCCAATGAATCAATGATTGACAATGGATTGGTACAGCCAAAGCCAAAGAGAGCGCCACGGACGCGTAAAAAAGCGGTTGCTGATAGCAAAGTCTCAGCAGAAGCGGTGACTAAGGACGAGGCGCCGGCAGCGCCAAAACGCACTCGCAAACGCGCGGTCAAAATCGACGGTCATCAGCCATGATTACGTGCTATATCGGTTTGGGTGGCAATATCGCAAACGCGCTTGGTACGCCAAGGCAGCATATCGCCAATGCTATTGCGGCGTTTTACGCATCACCGCACTTTGCCAATGTTACAGCATCATCACTGTATCAATCCAAAGCCTTTGGGGTCACCGACCAGCCCGATTTTTTTAATGCGGTCGTAAAAGTTGATACCGATTTGGCACCCTTAGCCCTGTTGGATTTTTGCCAAAGTTTGGAGAGCGCTGCCAAGCGCACGCGTTTGCGCCACTGGGGTGAGCGTAGTTTGGATGTCGATGTATTATTGTATGGTGATGACACCATCAACAATGCGCGTTTAACCGTGCCACATGAAGGCTTATTTGCGCGTAATTTTGTGCTGATTCCGATGTTGGAGCTTGACCCAACCCTTATGGTAAATGGGCAAAAATTGGCAGATTTACCGACCAGTCAACAGTGGCAGGGCTTGGAAAAATTAACCGTAGTTTAACCCATATCAGTTAACATGGATTTTTGTAAAAATTAACAAATTATTGGCGCTATGGATTTAAGATCGCAAAGAATTAAACCATTGATAAAGTAACGTTTTTTGTTTTTCCTATTTCTTGTTTTTGCCTGTTTCTTTTGCCCTTGCTTCTTTTAGCTTTACTTCTTTTATCCTTGATTCTTTTAACCTTGCTTTTAAAGGAAACCGCATGAGCTACGTTAGCAACCTAGAATCTAACCTCGATTCAACAACTGAGTCAACATCTGCCGCAGCGACGACCAAGCCTAAATTACCTGTGACCTTGTCCACCTTAAACAAACTCAAAGCCAATGGCGAGACGTTCTCGTGCTTGACATGTTATGACGCAAGTTTTGCAGCAGCCATGCAAGTTGCCGCGATTGATACGATTTTGATTGGCGATAGCCTTGGCATGGTAGTGCAAGGACAAACCTCAACCTTGCCGGTGACAATCGCAGACATGGTATATCATACCCAAAACGTGGCTCGTGCCAACAGTCATGCACTGATTTTATGTGATTTACCTTTTATGAGCGTTGCCACGCTTGAGCGCGCACTCGATGCCAGCCAAGCGGTGATGCAAGCAGGCGCGCATGTGGTCAAAATCGAAGGCGGTGCCGAGCTTGCCGAAATCGTGTCAGTGCTTGCCAACAACGGCGTGCCGACCTGCGTGCATTTAGGTTTGACGCCGCAATCCGTGAATGTGTTTGGTGGCTACAAGGTACAAGGCAAAACCGATGCCCAAGCGGAAAAACTCATGGCTGACTGTCAAGCAGTGGTAGAGGCGGGTGCAGCCATTTTACTACTTGAGTGTGTCCCTGCTGAGCTTGCCAAAAAAGTGCGTGACACTTTCCCAGTGCCTGTGATTGGCATCGGTGCGGGTGTGGATTGTGATGGTCAAGTGCTAGTTATGCACGATATGCTTGGGGTATATACCCGTAAACCTGCCAAGTTTGTCAAAGACTTTTTGACCGACGAGCATAACGAAACCAAAGATATCACCGGGGCGTTTAAAGCCTATCATAAAGCGGTTAAAGAGCGTACGTTCCCAACGCCAGCGCATAGTTTTTAGTAATCATAAAGGCAAAAAAATGCAAGTATTTCATACCATCAGCGCATTACGTGACACTTTAAAACCTTTACGCCATCAAGCGGCTGCGCCAAAGATAGCGCTGGTCCCCACCATGGGTAATTTGCACAGCGGTCACGTGACCCTCGTCAAAAAAGCCAAAGAACTTGCCGATATCGTAGTGATCAGTGTGTTTGTTAACCCAACCCAATTTGGCGTGGGTGAAGACTTTGATACCTACCCACGCACGCTAGAGGCTGATGTGGCAAAACTTACCGAAGCAGGGGCAAATTTTGTATTTGCCCCAAGCGTGGAAGAAATGTATCCAACCTACCCTAACAACGTGCAAGTGCTATCAGGCGATATTAGCAAAATCTTGTGTGCCAACACTCGCCCCACCCACTTTGATGGTGTCGGCTTGGTGGTGAGCAAACTGTTTAATATCGTCCAACCTGACATCGCTGTTTTTGGCAAAAAAGACTATCAACAACTTGCCATTATCCGCCAGTTGGTGGCTGAGCTAAATTTCCCGATTGAGATTGTCGGGGTGGATATCGTGCGGGCTGAGGACGGGTTGGCATTATCGTCTCGCAATCAATACCTAAGCGAAGCAGAACGTCAACTTGCCCCCACCTTGCAAAAAAGCTTGCGACAGCTTGCCAATGAGTTAACAACTGCCAATTTTGCCGATTTTGACAAGATTATTGCCGGCGCAATTGATAAGTTAAATCGCGTGATGGTGGCTGATTCAGGCTTTAAAGTGGATTATTTGGAGGTTAAAAATCGCTTATTACAACCGCCGAAGCCCACTGATAAAGACTTGGTAATTTTGACCGCCGCTTTTTTGGGCAAGAAAACACGGCTTTTAGATAACCTAGAGTTTAGTCGGGAGTTAAATCAGGAATTTAGTCCGGAATTGAATCAGCAATTGGGGCAGCAATCGGCTAGCGATTTTAATCAACAACCTACCACCGCATCTGTAAAGGATTAACTATGTCAAGGCTGCAAGTTATCATTGTTTCAGGACGTTCAGGCTCGGGTAAGACATCGGTTCTCAATATCATGGAAGACTTTGGCTATTATCCAATTGATAATTTGCCACTCTCACTAGTCCCTAGTGCCATTGATAAACTTGTACATGACAGCCAAATTTATAAAATCGCTATTGGTATCGATGTACGCTCGCCACAAGCGGACTTATCGCGGTTTGCCGAGGTCTATCATAAGCTGATAGAGACTTATAGCAAACCGGCGATTAAAATACTGTATGTGACTGCCCAAGAAAGCGTCTTGGTGGCACGGTTTGACGCCACGCGCCGTCTGCATCCGTTAATGGCGGTATCGGGTAATCTACCCAATGCCATCAAAAAAGAAATCGATATCTTAGAGCCGATTGCTATTCGCGCTGATATCAAAATTGACACAAGCTTACTTAATATCCACCAACTCAAAGAAGTCATCCGCGATCATTTGGGTGTGGATAATGCGGTAACCGTCAATATTTTATCCTTTGGGTTTAAATATGGGGCACCGATTGATGCCGATTTTATCTTTGATGTGCGTACCCTACCAAACCCCCATTGGAAGATTGAACTGCGCAACCAGACAGGGTTAGACGATGGGGTCAAAGCATTTTTTGATGACTATAGCGAAGTAGATGAGATGGCGAATGATATTATCGCTTTTTTTAAAAAATGGTTGCCGCCTTTTTTGCACAACAATCGCCATACCGTGACCATCGCTATCGGCTGTACTGGGGGCAAACACCGCTCTGTGTATATCGCAGAGAAATTGGGCGAGTCACTGACCCAATCGCTACCCAAAGAGATGGTGGTACGTATCAAACACCGTGAAAAAAACCGCTGGTAGCACGTTCTGAATCAACTTTGTACCTATGATTGATAACTTTGAGATTGATAAATGATTAATTTTGCTGAAATGGATATGGCCGTTAGCCGTACCGAACTAAAAAAAGCCCATGAACGCCTACAGCGCCTGGCTGAGCCGCTTGCCAATTTGTCAAAAAAACAGATGAAGGCACTGCCTGCCAGTGAGTTTTTTTTGGATGACTTACTGCAGCTTGCCGATATCACCAGCCATGAAGCACGTAAACGTCACATCAAGCGTTTGGGCAAATTGCTGGCTGAAGAAGAACCGCATGCGATTGTCGAATTTTTATTTCGCCATACCTTTAGCCCTGAGCAACAAGCCAAAATTGAAAGTTGGCAAACGCGCCTAAATTTGCAAGATGACAATACCTTAAAACAATTTACCAAAACCTTTTTTGACAGTGAATTCAACACCATCAAGCAGCTACTGATTTGGATTGCCTACGCCGAATACACCCAAGATGATGAATTGATGAATGAGAGTGTGGCTGATTTACACACTTATATCCGCCAAGTGGCGATTTTGTCCAAAGGTAAATAGTCGGACTGACTGCCAGTTTTCTAACCACTTATCCCTAAGTTGCGGGGCTAGTGGGTATTGCTTTTTTGGTAAATTGAGGTCGATGGGTGTGCGGATGACTGTATGAGTGATTTATCCGCTACGCATTGGGTTATAGCGCTATCCTATGAGTCGATTTTTTACTGCCAAAGCTATTTTCATCATAAAATAACGTAAAATTGCTTTTATTTTATAGAGTGAGCCGCTAAGGTATGCCATCAGCCTTAGCCATCCTGCCCACAATGAGTCATTTTCACCAGTTACGTCAACATACCCAGTCCAATCCCAATTATCCCAACCAAATTCGCCAGTGGCGCGTGATTGTCATGGCGATTTCGGCATTTATTTTTAATACCACCGAATTTGTGCCAATTGCGCTGCTGTCTGACATTGGTCATAGCTTTGCCATGCCAGTAGAAACGGTGGGGCATATGATCACCATCTATGCTTGGATTGTGGCTATTTTGTCGCTCCCTGCCATGCTTGTCACTGCCCGTATTGAACGGCGCAAGCTATTGATAGCATTATTTGTTATCTTTATCGGGGGGCATGCGGTGTCGGTGATGGCGCAAAGTTTTGCCATGCTGTTAATTGGGCGGGCATTGATTGCGCTAGCACATGCGGTGTTTTGGTCAATTACCGCAAGCCTTGTGGTGCGTGTGGCGCCCAAAGATCGTCAAACCAAGGCCTTGGGGCTACTATCAATGGGTAGCGCGCTGGCGACGGTGCTTGGGCTGCCGTTAGGTCGGATGGTTGGGCAGTGGCTTGGGTGGCGGATGACGTTTGGTACGATTGGCGCGGCTGCGCTGTTGGCAATGATTATGGTGTGGTGGATTTTACCAAAACTGCCGAGCAAAGATGTCGGCTCAGCCGCAAGTTTACCCAGTATCTTTAATAATATCCCCTTGCTCACTGTCTATACACTCACTGTGCTATGTGTGACGGCACACTTTACGGCGTACAGTTATATTGAGCCTTATATGCTGACGATTAGTCAGTTTAGTCAGCAATTTGCTACAGTGATTTTGCTTAGTTTTGGGGTGGCAGGGTTGCTAGCGAGCTGGCTATTTGGGCACTTTTATGACCGTTTCCCACGGGCGTTTTTGATTAGCGCGATGGCAACGCTGCTGTTTTCGTTGTTGGCATCGGTCTGGCTGCCTCATGTGCCAACCTTATGGCTTGTCCTAGCGATGCTATGGGGCTTGGCAATTACGGCGATTAGTCTTGCTTTGCAGCTACGCGTATTACAGCTTGCGCCGAATGCCACTGATGTAGCGATGTCAATTTTTTCAGGAATTTATAACGTTGGTATCGGCGGCGGCGCGTTCGTCGGTGGACTGGTGATTGCAAGCCTAGGCCTGGCTATGGTGGGTTATGTGGGGGCAGGTATCGCGCTCATTGCCATGGTTTGTTTAATGGTGTATTTGGCGCGTACCCAAAAGTAATCAAACCCAATAGCTTACTTGTAATTGGGCTTGCGCTTAGACTTACGATTGGGTTTGCTTGCAGCCGACTTTTCCCACTGACAAGTTAACTGATATTCAGCGTTTCTACCAATGCCTGTTTGAGTTTTTCGAGGCGCTCATCCGATAGCGGTTTGTCCTCATGGTCAGTGATAAAGAACATATCTTCGGCGCGCTCACCCAATGTGGTAATGCGGGCAAAATGCACTTCAATATCATGCGCCAAAAACACCTGCCCCACACGCGCAAGCAAGGCTGGCTGGTCAAGGGTTTCCAAAATCATCATATGCTGATTGGATTGCGGGTTAAAACTAAAAGACACTTTGGTGGGCACATGAAAATGCTTGAGCTGTCTGGGCATGCGTCGCTGCGCCACCTCAGGCAGCGTTGGGCTAATAAAGGCTTGTTTTAGACGCTCAACGAGCTCAGTTTGGCGCTCGGTATCAGTGAGCAGTGTGCCATGTCGGTCAAGCAGTACGTAAGAATCTAGGGCAAAATCTCGCGAGGCGGTGATGACGCGCGCATCGAGTACGTCCAAATCCATTTGGTCAAACACGGTCATGGTCACCGCAAATAAATTGGATTGGTCATGGGTGTAGATAAACACTTGCACGGCATCGAGTGCCAACTCGCGATGTTCACGCAAAATAATCAGTGGCTCAGGTTGCTCGCTCTCTGTGCGTTGTTTTTGTACTTCATCATGCGCCATGATGGCTTTGGAATGCCAAACAATATCGCTTGGGACTTCACGCAAAAAATACTCTTCCCCTAGCCCATCCCACAGGCTTTCAATGTCAGCCAAGCCATTATCACCCGCTAGCAAATCACGGGCACTTTGCTTGTTACTGGCAATCATGTCTTGGCGGTTCATCGGCGCATCGATATCAGCCCGCAGGATACGGCGGGTTTGGGTATATAGTTGACGCATCAAGGTTGCGCGCCAACTGTTCCAAAGCTGCGGGTTGGTGGCATTCATATCGGCAACGGTAAGCACATACAAATAATTCAAATAAGTCACATTCCCGACTTTATCGGCAAATTCTGCGACAACTTCGGGGTCAGAGATGTCTTTTTTCTGCGCGGTCATCGACATCAATAAATGCTGAGACACCAGCCAGCCGACAAGCTCGGCATCGGCTTGGCTTAACCCATGTGACAGGCAAAACTTGATGGCATCTTGCTCGCCAAGTTCACTGTGGTCACCGCCCCGACCTTTGGCAATATCATGGAAAATCGCTGCCAACACCAGCATCTCTTTACGGTCAATACGGCGGTAGATACCGCTGACAAGGGGATAAGTATCAACATAAGTGTCATCGGTAAAGCGGTGCAACATACGTATGAGCATCAAAATATGGGCATCCACCGTATAACGGTGGAACAAGTCATATTGCATCAACCCAGTAATTTGACCAAAAGCAGGCAAATAGCTACCTAGCACGCCATAACGTTTCATGACTCGCAGTCGCCAAAATAGCAGATTTTGCTCTTTGATATTGTCCATAAACATGGCTTTGTTGGCGGGATCATTGCGAAAATGCTCATCAATGCCGCGCGCGGCAATTTTCAAAATCCGTAGCGTGCGGGTACGAATATGGCGAATATTTTGCTGACCCATCAACAAAAACATTTCTAAAATCGCGGTCGGATGTTGGGCAAACACCCGCGTATGCGTCACCGCAATGCGATCACCGACCAGTTTGAAGCGCTCATTAATCACCTTTCTCACCGGGCGCTGTTCATCAGGTAGACGCGCCTCAATCAACGTTTCATAGTAGTGCTGGGTGAGCATTTCAGACAATGTTGAGTTTGACATGGCATAGCGGTAATAATCGCGCATAAACTGCTCAACTGCGGCATTGGGATGCGAATTGTCACGGTAACCGATGCGCTCAGCAATCAGGCGCTGATAGTCAAATAAAACACGGTTTTCATTGCGTTTGGCAATTTTGTGCAGATGATGGCGAATCAACCACAAAAAATCTTCCGCTTGTTGCAGCTCATCAAATTCTTTTTCGGTAATAAATTCTTGCTGCACCAGTCCAAACAAGTTTGTCACACGAAAATAGCGCTTACTAATCCAGCCGACGGTATGAATATCTCGCAAGCCCCCTGGCGCGTTTTTCAGGTCAGGCTCTAGGTTATACTCCGTCGAATTATGTTTAAGATAGCGCTCTTTGGCCTCTGCCATTTTAGCCTCATAAAACTTGGTTTGTGACCAGTTTTTATTGAGTAGCTGCATCGGTAACCCAGCTTGGGCAACATTGCCCGCCAAAATTCGTGCTTCTAACAGACTTGTTGCGACGGTGATATCATCGTGACAAGCCTTATCACATTCTTCAACAGAGCGCACCACCAAAGCAGGATCAATCCCAATATCCCAGAGCCTCGCGACGAACGGGGAAATTTTTTGATTCAATGCCTCATCAATCGGGTTTGGACTTAACAGCAATAAATCCACATCCGAAAACGGGTGCAACTCACCACGCCCATACCCCCCTGTGGCAAACAGCGTCAAATCGGTTTGATCAAGTTCATACAACTCAAATAAGGCTGCCATCATGCTATCAATCGCACAGCAGCGCCCCATGACGACTTGGCGAATCGGTGTGCCAGATGCCAACGCCTTATCCAAGTCCGCTTCCACTGCGGCTAACCAAGCAGGTATGCCAAGATTGGCTTCGCCTTGCAGGGTAAGCTGAGGCAGTGGGGTAAAATACGGTAGTATCGGTGGGCAAGTAAACATAGCAAATCCTAATCGACGCCATTGTTATCAGAGTTAGCAGAGCAATTTTCAGTATTACAAATTTGATGCAAAAAAGCTAGCCACCGCTTGTAGCGAAAACTTGGGCTTAAAAGCTCAGCGATAGGAAAATTATTGCTTGTTAACTATTGGTTGTCAAAAGACGGTGGCGCTGGCTCGTCATCAAGCAGGGTATTGTTATGGGTGAGATAGGGGCATTTGTCTTTGCGAAAGGCATGGGTCAGCTGTTGTGCCACAAAATTGACGGTTTCTACGGGCTGTTCGCTAGCCGTTTCTCGCAATAGTTTAGAAGGTGCATGGGTTAACGTTTGGGTGAGTTTACGGGTCAGTTCGGTTAACACGGCTTCGGCTGCATGACCATCGGCAAGCTGCTGTAAGGATTGGCTTAAAATCATATCCGCATGGTGTTTGGCTTGCTCACGGTACTGCTGAATATCCTGACCCACTTGGCGCACCAAGTATTTGCGCTCAATCGCCACCACGATTTGGCTCACCAATAATTCTGCTTCTACGGCAGCTTGGCGACGCTGTTCAAGGTTGCCTGCAATCACATGTTGTAAGTCATCAATTGAATATAAATACACGTCATCTAGCTCACTGACGGTAGGGTCAATATCGCGAGGCACAGCCAAATCAATCATTAACATGGGCTGATGACGGCGCTGTTTTAACGCCTGTTTTACCATGGTTTTATCAATCAAGGTATATAAGCTACCGCTACAGCTGGTTACAATATCCGCTTGCGGTAACACGTTGGGTAATTGATCAAGCGGGGTAATCTCTATGTGCGGCACAATCGTTTCAAGCTCAGAGGCAAGCAGCGCGGCACGCTTAAGGCTACGATTACAGATGATGACTTTGCCGACACCTAAACCTGCGATATTGGTCGCAACCAGCCGATTCATCTCACCTGCCGCGACAACCAGCAAAGTGTTGTTGCTAGGTTTTTGAAAAATTTGGGTCACCAATTTGGCGGCGGCAAAGCCTAACGATACCGCTTGTGAGCCTACCCGCGTTTCGTTACGCACTTGTTTGGCGGCAGCAAATACCTGCTGAATCACCCAGCTAAGCTTACTCGAGATAGCTTCTTTGGCACGCGATTGGCGCACCGCCTGTTTGATTTGTCCCAAAATCTGCGGCTCGCCCAAAATCATCGAGTCTAGCCCAGACGCTACCCGCACCCAATGTAGCAGTGCATGGTTATTTTGATATTGATACAGGTGGGGCGCGATTTTTTGCATGGGCGTGTTTTTAAAAGCCGCCAGCCATTCAATCACTTGTGACATCGTGCTAGTGAGGGTCTGTCCTTCAGGGGCTAGGGCATAGATTTCAGTGCGGTTGCAGGTCGATAAAATCACCGCGCCTTGGGTGATCGCTTTGAGCGAATCTAAGGCAATCGGCAAATCTTCAGCAGCAAACGCCAATTGCTCACGCATGGCAACTGGCGCTGTTTTATGATTTAACCCAATAACCAGAAGCTGCATATAACGTACTGACCTTAAAAATGACCGCGTTTATCAAAGCTGATTTTTGTAAACCTAAGTTTGTTAGCTAAGTTTGTTAGCTAAGTTTGCTAGCTAAGCGACATCCAGCCCATATCAGCCAATGTCAGCCTATCGACGTTTGTCATGCTTGATAACACAGGGGGAAAAGTGGCAATATAAAGAAACCTAAAGCAACTTAATAATAACCACTTAATAAAAGTAAAGTAGAAAAGTGGATTATTATAGCATTGCTAATAACAAATGAAAAACATCCTGCTTTTTTGATTCAGGAAAATTCTTTAGCCATGCTCTAAAGCATTACAATTTAACGCATTAACATGTCTAGCATGCCTAGCATTTTGGACAGTCATTCGAGCTATCATCATATTTTTTTAGTTAACTTTGCCACATCTGCTCGTTTGGTTGCTATTTACCCATACGATTTAACCATAATTCTACATAGTTGAGCCCGTCGTAGCCGTATAATTTAAGTTTCTCATGAACATTTTGTTACATCTTACTTGTCATTAACTGTAATACTGACTGTGATTTTTAGGTACGTTACTGTCCAAGCGGGCTAAATGCGAAAGTTGTCTCTAGCGGTTATTTCATCGGCTTGTTGCGCTGTGCGTGGTTGTCCCCTCAATCCACGCTTTTTTGCGTCGAAATATGTCAAGCCTTATTGTTTATCGATTTATTTACCGAGGCATTTATCAACACCGCAGCAACTTTTTGTCAATCTAAAGCCTAATCTGAAATCTAACTTAAAGCCGCTTGATGTATTTAAACCCTTTACCACTTTAGGCAAAAAGGTAGTCGCGACTACGCTCACGTTGGCAAGCTTATTGTTTAGCCCAGCGGTTTTTAGTGCCGGGGCAAATTTTGCATCCGCTAGTCAGTCTGTTAATCAGTCTCTTAGCCAGCCAAGCCTGTATGCGATTTTAATGGCAGAGTTTGCCGCAGATCGCGGTCGTATCGACCAGGCGTTAGCGACCTATAAGCAGCAGTCTTTTTTGGCGGATGCGGCCCCCGTATTTGAACGCGCACTCGGTTTATCTTTACAAAATGAACCACCACAGTTGTCACTCGCTTTTGCCAATGCGTGGCAACAGCAAAATCCTGACCATGTGCCGGCGATTTTTTATGTGACCCATTTGGCACTCAAAGCGCACGAGTATGAATTAGCCGGCGAAAAGCTCAATCAAATTTTGCAGTACGATCCTGACGCTGATTTAAGTCAGATTTTGCTTGGGATTTATCCCACCGAAACCCAAGACCAAGCTGAACTGCTCGCTACGCTTAATCGATTAGATATCAAAAACAACCCTTCACTGCTGGTGATGAAAGCAGGTCTGCTGCTACAGTTTCAACAGCCCAAAGCCGCGTTAATGGCGATTAATCGGGCGCTTAAAACCAACCCAAAAAGTCCGGCTTTTTTGATTTTAAAAGCAGATATCCTGCAGGCGTTATCGCCCAGTAATCAAGTGATTGCGTTTATTGCGCAGGCGCGTAAAACCGTCCCTGACAATAAAGCGCTATTTGTCTATCAAATTCGCTATATGCTAAAGCAAGGCAAAAGCGCGCAAGTATGGCAACAGCTCAATGCCCGTGCTAATCAGCCGTTTTTAGCAGATGAAGAAATCAAACTACTGGCTGCTTTGGTGGGTATTGATTTAAAAAAATACGCCGCAGCAGATCGCTTGCTCAAAGCATTGATTGCCAGCCCCAACTTTAAGGACCAAGCCAATTATTATTTGGCTGTCAGTGCCGAACGCCAGAACCTACTCAATGATGCGATTGGCTACTATGGCAAAGTGATGCAACCTGACTTGGTGCTCAAAGCCAGACAGCAACAGATTGATTTATTAATCTCGCAAAATCGTTTTGAGGAAGCGATTGCCAGTAGCATCAAATTACGGGAGCAATTTGACAGTTTTGCACCGCAAAGCTACATCATGCAAGCCAACATTTTGCAAAAAAATAACCAAACCGCGCAAGCGTTAGCCTTGCTTAATAGCGCGCAAACCAGTTTACCCAATAATACCGATATTTTATTTGCCAAGGTATTGTTACTGCCCGATGATGATTACACCAGTAAACTGCGACTGTTAAAAGAGTTGATTCGCCTTGCGCCCACAAACGTGGATTATCAACTCGAATATGCGCAAACCTTGGTCAATTTAAAACAAAATAATGAAGAGGTGACCGCCCTACTGACGGCATTAATCAATGACAAAGAAGTCGGTTTAAAGGCGCGGCAAATACTGTCGCAGCAAGCGCTGCATCAGGCTAATAACGCTACCGTCATTAGTCTGTTATCGGATAATTTTGATATCGTACCTGATGTGATTAGCGGCTTGCTGCTACAACAAGCCTACTTAAATTTGGGCAACCAAAAAGAAGCTGCTCGCATCAACCAAATTTTGGTCAATGAACTCGGTTATCAGCCCGAAAATCTGCAATAGCACTGCCTAAAATCGTCTCTGAACATGACTCTAAGCATGACGACTAGCGAGCACTGAGGGTGGTAAAGCAGATAGATGACAGGTAAATGGCAGATAAACGAGAGATAAATAACAACCGCTTTTTCACCAATTTGAGCAGTTAAGCAAAACAGGCTTAACAATGGCTATTTATAGTTTACCCATCAGTTTTTTAAACCATCATGCTTGAGCAAAACCAGTTAACATTTGATGAAAACTTGATTAACAAATTTGATTAACATTTGAGGATATTATGCATTTATTACCAGCGGTCACCAGCAAAATCACCAGCAAAGTCACGGGATTAAGTATTGCCTGTTTGGGCATCAGTAGTATGCTGTTAACAGGCTGTCAGTCAGTACGCGCAACAACCAAGCCCATCACAGCCAAACCTACCGCCACAGTGATGACAAACCCTGTGGTCAATACCCAAACAGCCACAGCGCCATCGACCACCACTAATCAGCAAGCGGCTACAAGTACGCGACCAAGCGCGCAATTTACCATCAATGGTAAAATTGGCATGACCACGCCGCAGCAGGCAGGTAGCGCGTTTTATATTTGGACACAGCAAGGTCAAAACTTTGCCATTGAAATTGCCGGTGCGATGAATGCAGGTCAAACCAAAATCAGCTACAATGGTCAATCTGCGACGTTAACCAACGAAAAAGGCACCATCAATGCCGCTACCCCTGAAGAATTGCTATTACGTGCAACCGGTTGGCAAGCGCCCATCTCACAGCTGCCTTACTGGATTCAAGGTCAGCCAGCGCCCAGTGATGCCAATGATAAAAAAGACAGCACTAATCGCCTAGTGAGTGCCCAAAATGGCGATTGGACAGCCACCTTTAGCTATAGCAACAGTAACGATAAACTGCCTTCTCGCTTAACTGCCAGCCATCCCGATGGCTATAAAGTGGTGATGACCATCAATCGATTAAGCTAGCCATGAAACTATGAAACCATGAAACCCAAAAAAAGCGTGGGGTTTTCCTCAGCGCTTTTTTATACCATCAACTGTTAGCGTCATGAATTTTTTGCGGACACACCTTTGGCGTAAAACCGACACCAAGCCCATGCCACTGCCGCGCAAATCCCCCATGCCAAGCTCATAGATACCAGGGTATGACTGAAAAAATGGTCACCTATCAACATTTTATACCCACCCATTAGCCAAGCTATCACTGTCACCATCGCTGCGATTTGCCAGCGCTTGTGCCAAAGACTTGGGATAAACGCCCAAGCATACAGGGCAAACCCAGCACTAGCATGCGCTGCAGGGAAACATTTTGAGCGGGTTCCGGCTTGGATGTTTTCTAGTATCGTTAGATAGGGATACTCACCGCCAAAAATTTGCAAGTGATTGGGACACACCACATGCGTTACGCCTTTAAGCGATGCGATAATCAAAGGTACCAACACCATCACGATGAATAGATAGCCCATTTCAGTTAGGGATAGTGGGGTAAAAGGCTTAAACCATACCTGTTGCTTGGCAAGCCAGTGACTCGATGCGCGGTGTTGTAATAAGTAGCGTTGTAGCCATGCGATGGCCATATAGATTTCAAACGCAATCAATAGTCTTTTGGGAATGGTATAAAAAATTAAGTTAGGGAGTAGTGACTGTTTGTCAAGCAGCCAGCCATCTGTGGGGGAATAAAAATACTGGCTGATGGCTACATCGATGGCACTGTGCTCCAGCGTTAGCGTAAAGATGATAGCCAGTACCAGTCCGAGCACGGTCTGCCTACTGGCAAAATTTTTTAGTTTAGCGGTCTGTATACTCATCTATTTTGAACCATCTATCTTGCCGTCACTGTTGCTGGGGTTGGACGCACTTGTTATGTCTAACATTACTTAAATGGCTCTAATTAACCAAATAGCTTTACTGGATAACTTTACTTGATAAACAAGGGTTTGCCTTGTACGGTTTGCGCACGCACATCAAACAGTTTTAACAAAGTTGGGGTAATGGCATCATGGGTGAGTTCAGTATTAGATGGCACTGCTTGAATGCCTGAGTGCTTACCTGCCCAAAACATCGATGCGACGTGTTTTTGCGCTTTAGGCGCGATTTTATAAGGCATGCCATGTAAATAGATGCCGTTTTCGCCCAGACTTTCACCGTGGTCACTGACATACAGCATTGCCACTTGGTGGGTGCTGTCGTATTTGTCTAACCAGTTCACCGTTTTTGCCAAAAAGTCATCGGTGGCAAGTAGCGCATTGTCAAAGGCATTAATCACGCTTTGTGGGTCGCATTTGGCAAGTTCATTGGTTTGGCAGACTGGGGTGAATTTTTCAAATTGCTTATCATATCGTTTAAAATACGCAGGTCCGTGATTACCCATTTGGTGCAGCACAATTAGGGTGTCCTGGTTAAGCGTATCTTGGTTAGCTTGTTGTTTGACGTAGTCATCTAAGCCTACTAGCATACCCACATCGCGGCACTCGCCATAGGGGTTGGTATTACACATCGTATTGTTGCGCGCGGTTTTATAATCGACAAAATTCTCCGCTGGCAAACGATTAGTGACGCCTTTTGAGCTTGAGTTGTTATCACGCCACAAGATATTGACCTTTAGGCGATGTAAAGTATCAAGTACATTTTCTTGGTAGTTGGCGGTATCCACATCGTAGTCTTTCATACCCACATAACTAAACATACAAGGCACCGAATAAGCGGTTGAGGTACCGCAGGCGATGACTTGATTAAAATTAGTTACCCCAGCCATCGCTGCCATCTGCGGGAAGGTGGTTCGGTTATACCCATTTAGCTGCACATGGTCACCGCGCGCGGTTTCCCCGACCACCAATACCATCAGTTTTGGCTTACGGGTGGTGGGGTTCTTCACCTGCACCGCATCGGTGGCATGCATGATTTGTGTTTTGGGAGCTTGTGCTTGTTTGAGCTGTATACTGGCAAGTTTACCCAGTGCATATACAGGGGTTGCAGGATTGGTATAGCTACGAAGCTGTTTATGTTCACGGAAAAAACTGGCGTAATTTTTACTCATCGCCAAAATCGGTAACACCACCAAGCCGAGGCTGACCAAATACGTCAAGCCGCGCTGCAATAGACTGCGCTTGATGGGGGGAAATGTGACCTTTTGCCACGCCACCCACACACTAGGCAATACCCCAAGCAATAAAATGCGTAAGATAAAATTGACGTTAAACAAATCAGCGCTTTCTGCTTTATCGGTTTGTAGCGCGTTTTGTAGCATATTGACATCATAGACAGTGCCATAAGTATCAGTAAAATATGCCGTGACTGCCGCGGTCAATAGCAAAAAAATCAATACCGCTTTAAGGGTGTAACGATAGCTAAGCAGCACAATAACCAGTAGCATGACACCGAATAGCACCAATGGCAATGAGCCTATAAACCCAATATGCTGGGCAAACGGATAGACTTCAGTGGCTTTATCAAAGAAAGTAATATTGGCGGTCAGGGTCAAAAATAGCGCGACAATACCCATCATCACATAAGCATTGATACCTTGAGTACTGATACCTTGAGTATTGCCACCTTGCTGACGCCATGCTACCCATCGAGCGTTATTCACTGACATACGATTACTCACCTTATCTAAATGCACCAAAAAATAGCCATTATATAATAACCAAATTTAGGATGAGGCTATCATACAGATTTAGCTTAACTGAACCTTAAGACACCCATCCATCAAGCAATTATACCAAAAAAACCACCGCCATAGCTACAAACATTGGGTGGTGACAGCGACACAGAGAGTTGATAACGCTAGGCGGTGGCAGGCTGTAAACTGGCAAACGGAATAAAGGCGAGTAATGGCTCATAATCCTGTTTGAGCTCACGTTTTCGATAATAATCTTCCACCATACGCGCTTGCTGCTCTATGCCATAACGACCAAATGGCTTATTGGCTTGCAGCTCGTAGCTATAGCGCCGATTGAACAAGGCGCGGCGAAACACCTTAATGCCTTGTTGGATTTGCCAGACATGGGTCAATTCATGCACCAACCACGCGCGCAGATAGACATTTTGCTGACTAAAATCATCACAAAAATCTGCGGGATGAAAATACACATGACCATTGGGACTGACCGCATAGCCTTTAAGCACCCACCATGCAGTTTTTAGGCGTATACTATCAAGCTGTAACGTATCACCAAATACGCTACCCGCGATGGCTTTTTCGCCCTCGGTTAGTGGACGGCATCGAGCAGGTTGTTTTAAAGAACACATTATCATTTCACAGAGTGTATCCAAGATTTGGTTAAGCCAAAAAAGCCATCACGCCTTACCAACATGCTGCCCAACGCCTTACCAAAGCATTGACAGCTTTTATTTTCAGCAAAAAACACGGAATAACAATTACAAGTTTGTTGGTATCCTATACTATTTTATACTAAATCAACATGCGCTAATTAAAACGTGAGCTAATTAAAAAGGAGGGCTTTATGCCATTAGAATCCGTTGCCATCAACAACTTTGAAAACAACAGCATTGATGACCCTGAACTCAAATTGCGGGTGGAAAAATTGTATGACAGCTCGCCTGAGTTTGCGACAGGTCGTGATGCTGTGGCGTTTTTTGAAAAGGCTTTTGCCAAAGGTGATATCCTGTATTTGGGGATGTTTAATGAAAAACCGATTGCCGCGATTGGCTGCTTTAATGAAGGCATCGAGTCTAGCCGCTTGCTACAGTACATCGTACTACATCCTGCCAATCGCGGGCGCGGTCTTGCACCCAAATTTGTCAAACAAGTCACCGATATTGAGCGCAAAAAAGGCAATACCAAGTTTGTACCCGGCTGCGGCGCAATTCATCGTATTTTAGCCATGTACGAGTTGATATGAATGGGTATTTTGCTAGTTACTAGCAACTTTTTGCAAAAAGTTTGAAATAGTACTTGACACCTTTGACGATTTTTAGTTTAATAGCCGCTCAAATACTGATGCTGACAAACATGGCGCGGTAGCTCAGTCGGTAGAGCAACGGATTGAAAATCCGTGTGTCGGCAGTTCGATCCTGCCCCACGCCACCATTATTTGTCTCAGGTATAAATCGATTAACCCCAAGCTTATTAGTTTGGGGTTTTTTGTTGTCGGTTATTTTTATATCAATTACCGCCAAACTTAACTGTTTAGCGGTTTTATCAGCTTAAATCTTGGCACAGCTTCGCCATTGACTTCCACCGTTTCGGCAAACATCGCAAGCGGTCGCACCCAAACCCCATACGCTTGGTAAAGCGCACGGTAGACGACCAATTCCTCTTCAGTCTCGCTATGTTTGGCGATGTGCAGCACTTGGTACAGATTGCCTTTGTAGTGCTGATAAATTCCCAATTTAATCTCAATCACGAGTTTTGACATCCAACAATTCAATTTCAAAGGTTAAGTCTGAATTTGGTGGGATTTTACCGATTTGGCGCTCACCATAAGCCAAGTGACTTGGCACGATAAGTTTGCGCTTACCACCGACTTGCATGGCTATGAGATTGGTAGGGTCTTCAACTTGGGCTTGATAGCCGATTTTTTGAGCGTATTCGCCACCCAAAACGCCCACGTCCCAACCTTTAATCACACGCCCTGTGCCAATCACGGCTTCAAACGGTTGCCCGCGGTGATGCGATGAGTCAAACACCGTGCCATCTGGCAGATAGCCCGTGTAATGCGCGGTAATCAGTGCCCCACGCTCGGCAGTTTTACCTGTGCCGATAATTAGGTCCTGAAATTGCAGTTTACTGGTCATATTTATTTTCCGTTATTTCCCTTATGGGATAGTTGGGTAAACTCTTGCACTTGCTGACACAATATGTCCCATAGGTTAAGCTGGGCGTTGACGCTGCCCCACGCATTATGGGGGGTAAAAATCACTCTTGGGTGGTTTTTAAGTGTGAGTAATGGGTCGTTGTCTTTAATCGGCTCATGTTCAAACACATCTGCCCCATAGCCTAATAATTTACCTTGTGTAACGGCATCAGCCACTGCCTGACTATCGACCACGCCACCGCGCGCGACATTGATAATCAACGGTTTTTTTGTCATCTTGGCAATGGTATCGGCATTCACCAAATGCTGCGTTTGCTCCGTCAATGGACAATGTAGGGTAATGACATCGGACTGAGCAAGGACATCATCAAACGCGCTATAGTCGCTATTTCTTGGCGGTTTGTTTTGGTGTTCGGCTATCAATACCGTCATACCAAAGACTTTGGCAATTTCCCCAACCCGTTTGCCAATCGTGCCATAGCCAATAATTCCTAGCGTTTTGCCTTCAAGGTCAATGAGTGGCGTGTCGAGCAGACAAAAGCGACCATCTTTTTGCCAGTCTCCATTGACCACTTCATGATGATAATGGCGAGCCGCTCGCATGGCTGAGAGTATCAGCATAAAGGTATGTTCGGGGACGCTTTTGACCGCATAGCCTGCGACGTTTTTAACAGTAATGCCGTGTTTGTCACAAGCGTCTTTATCGACGTTGTTCATGCCTGTGGCGGTCAGTTGGATGAGTTTGAGTTTTGGGAGCTGCGCGATAATTTCGGCGGTAAGCTCAACTTTATTGGTGATAATAATATCGGCGTCTTGGCAACGCTCAACGATGATTTTGGGGTCATTGGGCGTTTGCGCATACACTTGATAGTCGCTCAGTCCGTGTGGGGGTGTTAATGCCAAATCAGCGGAAAAGGTAGCTCGGTCGAGGAAGATGGCTTTCATAATGGTTTCTTAGCATAATAAGCTTGTTGCCTATGCGTTGGTTTATCTGGATACTTTAGTTGGAGCTTATTTTGCTTTAATAGATGTAATATGGGTTTTTTAATTGAGATAGGCTTTTTATCTAAAATTAAAGCTATGTCATTTAGCTTTAATTCTTTTTCTGAACATATTTTTAAAATTATTGCTTCTGTCACGGGTAAATCGTGGCGTTTTTTTAATTTATATAATTGTATTTCTTCTTCAAGGCTCTCTGAGAGAGTGAAATCACTAATATCTAAGTTATTACTATTAATATCTAAGTTATTAGAACTAGCATCTAAGATATTACCGTTAATATCTAAGTAATTTTCTAAATTATCATCACTATTCTGAGAAAATCGTAAATCAGGAATCTTGTAATGCATTGCTCGTCCATATCCATGAGAAATCAATAAACCTTTATCAACTAACCCTCTTAGCATTTTACCAATATCAACACGGTGAGTGACCAATTTAGATTGTAAATCTTCATTTTTGATTTGTCCGTGTCTTGCAACTAATACCATTGTATGCATTTCATCAGGTGATAAATAATTAATTTTTTCACCAAAAATTTTTCTTAATTCCACTACAATATCTTCGGGTAATAAACTGACTAATGGTAGAACAAGATACACTCGTTCAGGTTTTTGAGTTTCATTTAGGCTGGGCGGTTGCCAACATTGACCTTCCCAACCTTTACGGATTTTCTCAAGTCCCGAGCCTGCTTTATCACCTGCCCCACCAAAAAAGAACATCCGCTGTAAAGATTTATTTCGGCATTCGCTAACTCCACCTTGTTGTATTTGTTCTCTTGAAATCAACAAATCCCCAGGGTTAGAAAATTCAAAAAGATCTCGATATCTTTCAATCACGATACCGCCAACACCTCGATGGTCTGCGTGAATAAGAGCATTCACTAGGGCTTCTTCAAGTGCGTCATGAACTGGTGACCTACCTTTTCTTAAGCCATTTTCATCTATTGAAAAAGGGATTTTTAGAAAATCATCTTGCATAATTTTTTGCATGACACGCTGATAAAACTGGAATAAGTTGGCTTCCCACATGCCATCTATTGTAATTCTGTCTGACCAACGCTCATTAGGATCTTCAGAAGTTTTTTCCCGATAATCTAAATGAAAATTTGGATAGGCTTCTAAAGCCTGAATAGAATATGTTTTACCAAACATCAAAAGACCTGCTGAAGTTAGACCTTCTTGTCTTGTACCACGGTCAATTCGCCACCCTCCTAACATTTCAAGCAGTTTTTTATCATCCATCACTAGGTAAGGATGGTCTGGTTGACGATTAGACATCCTCATACGAAATTGCTTGAGAGAATTACTGTCTAAATCTTCTAAAGAGAAATTAGGTAATATATCGCTATCAGCTGATTTAGTATTGAGATATCTTTCAGAAAGAAATCTATCAACTTCTGAGCGACTACACTTATAATCCCCTTCATGATTACGTTTAAAAGTCCCAGAGTAAAAGTTATCATTAAGAAAAATAGGGCGCTGTGAAATGTCAGCTTTTGGAACTTCAATCGTTATGATACTTTTTTCTTGTAAAGTAGTTTTATCAGTTGTAGTTGTAACATAGACATTAGAATCTTGTAAAATGTTCTGACTTACTTTTTTCGGGTTATTAAGCAAATCCCAAATATTTTTTCTTAATTTATGGGGATTATCAACACCACAAATCTCTAAACGCCCATCTGCAAGTTCTTTCACACCTAGATAAATTTTGCCACCTTGGGTATTAGCAAAAGCACTATAAGTTTCCCATAAGTTACTCGGTAACTCTTTTTGAGAAGCTTTATATTCAACATTTACGCCTTCATCTAACAGAAAATCTTCGTCAAATAAGTTAAATTGTTGTGACATCACTTGCTCTCTAATTAATTAATCGTCACTTTCGCATACGCTTTTTTACCTGCTTGAATGACCACCGTTTGTCCTGCAGTGAGGGCAAATCCTGCATCCACGACCTGACCATCCACTTTCACCGATTGGTTTTTCAAAAAGTCTTTCGCTTGCGCTGAGTTTTTTACCAAATTGGCTTGGTTTAACACTTGGGTGATAAATAACTGCGCTTGCCCATCAAGGCTAATCGTCACCTCTGGCAAATCCACTGGCAACTCACCTTCTACCAAGCGATTGCCCGCTGATTTGTGAGCGTTTTCGGCGGCTTCTTTGTCATGGAAACGCTCAATCAGCTCTAGTGCCAAAATACGTTTGACTTCTTGCGGATTGCGTCCGTTTTCAATGTCTCTTAGCAAGGCTTCGACTTCATCCATGGGTTTGAAGCTAAGTAGCTCGAAATAACGCGCAATTAAAGTGTCTGGCATGGACAAGATTTTTTGGTACATGGAGCCTGCGCTGTCATAAATGCCGATGTAATTGCCAAGCGATTTGCTCATTTTTTGTACGCCGTCTAAGCCTTCCAAAATCGGCACGGTGATACACACTTGTGGCACTTGACCATAGCGAGATTGCAAGGTACGACCCATGAGTAGGTTAAAGGTTTGGTCAGTACCACCTAGCTCAACATCGGCTTGCATGGCGACTGAGTCATAACCTTGCACCAGTGGGTACAAAAACTCATGAATCGAAATCGGCGTTTGGCTATGGTAGCGTTTTGAGAAGTCATCGCGCTCGAGCATACGCGACACGGTTTGCTGGCTTGCCAAACCAATCATGTCACCTGCCGACATTTTGCTAAACCAATCGGAGTTAAACATCACTTGGGTTTTGGTGGGGTCAAGGATTTTAAATACTTGCTCTTTATAAGTTTGGGCATTCTCTAGGATTTTTTCTTCAGACAATGGCGGACGAGTGGTATTTTTACCCGTTGGGTCGCCAATGCGAGCGGTGTAATCCCCAATCAAAAACAACACTTGGTGTCCTAAATCCTGAAAATGCTTGAGTTTATTGATTAAAACCGTATGACCCAAGTGCAAATCGGGTGCGGTCGGGTCAAACCCTGCTTTGACTCGCAGTGGGCGGTTTTCTTTAAGTTTTTTAATTAAATCGTCTTGCGAAATAATTTCGTGCGTACCACGTTGGATGAGTTTGAGTTGTTCTTCTGCTGCTAAAAATCTATGAGTAGAATCGTTCATGCTTACCTCGAAAAAAGCGCGGGTTAAAACGGCTGAAAAAAAAGTGAATTTTAGCCATTATAGCAAATTTGCAGATAAAATAAGGCAGGCTTTTAGTATGCTATAATCAAGGCACTCTCTACTTTGACAGCACTAACGAGAATAATTATGAGCCAAACGTTACCGACTGGACTACCCGCCAACCTGCCTTTTGATGAAGGGTTTTTTAGCCATTTTACCGACATCATGGATGATATGATGACCACCAAAGAAAACCCACTTGCCGACTCGCCGTATGTGATTGGCATGATGGGTGGCACCAGCCTTGATGGACTCGATGCAGTGCTGTGCCAGTTTTATGAGATTGATGAAGACAATGATGAGCCTGTCGAGATTTTGGCGACGGTAAGCGAGCCGTTTCCTGATGATTTACGCGCCGTGTTGTTAGCACTCACCCAACCAAACGGGGTGGCACAACTCATCGCTGATGATAATTTGGCGTTCGAGAGCGAACTTGATGTATTTGGTTGGGCGAGTGTATTTTATGCTGAATTTGCCGCAAATTTGGTCAATCAATTGCTCGAGAAAGCGCAGGTCACCCCTGATGAAGTAACTGCGATTGGTTGTCATGGGCAAACTGTGCGTCATCGCCCACAGTGGTCATTTAGTTTGCAACTGCTTGACCCAAATATACTCGCTGAACGCACTGCTATTGCGGTGGTGAGCGATTTTCGGCGCCGTGATATGGCAGTGGGTGGGCAAGGCGCGCCACTCGTGCCTGCCTTTCACCAAGCCATGTTTGCTACACCGCCTTATCATGTCGATAAAGTTATGCCAAAAGTGATTTTAAATTTAGGCGGTATCGCCAATATCACGGTACTTGATGGCAGCGATGATGTGATTGGATTTGATACAGGGGTGGCAAATTTGCTCATTGATGCTTGGTGTCAGCGTCATACCCAACAAGCTTATGATCACAATGGCGATTGGGGAAAATCGGGGCAAGTGATTGAGCCATTATTAAATTTGCTTTTAACCCACCCATTTTTTGCCAAGCCATTCCCAAAAAGCACTGGGCGAGAGGAGTTTAATTTGGCTTGGCTTGACGCTATGCTAGAACAATTGGGTCAGCAATTCCCCAATTTGGCGTATTCACCTGCCGATGTGCAAGCGACGTTGGTGGAGCTTACTGCTAAATCCGTCAGCGATGCCATTGTGTCCGTCACTTATGCTTCGCAAGGCGAGTTGTTTGTCTGTGGCGGTGGGGCGTTAAATGCCTATGTAATGAGCCGTTTACAAGATAATTTAGCCACTTGGACCATACAAACCACCGACAAAATTGGGTTGTCGCCGTTGTGGGTCGAAGCCGTAGCGTTTGCGTGGCTGGCTCAGCAGACGATTTTGAACGTACCGAGTAACTTGCCGAGTGTCACAGGGGCAAATAAAAAAGTGGTATTGGGGCAGGTGTGTTTTTAACACGGCGGGTGTTTTTTACGTCGACAATGACATTGATAGCACTGGTGTATAGCGCTTACTTATAGCGCTTATCTTATACCACTTTCCCTCGCCTTTGGTGGTCTTTGGGTAAGGGCTAATGTTGTTCAACTAGCTATAGATATATACATAGGACTTACGCAAAGACGACCGAAGGCGAGCGTAACTGCTCACGCAAATAATCACTGAGTAAACCCCTTTTAACCTGATATAAAGATTGTTTTAACCGTTTAGCCTGTCTGGCTAACTGCAGCCAAACCAGCATACAACAACAAATATGATTCCGCTGAATACGAGCCTTACGACACTGATTAGCTTCAATACCAGTGAGTTGTTTAAGTTCTCGGTGAAACTGCTCAATCTTCCAACGGATGGCACACACCAATCGTGTGCCATCTGATGAATCCTGAGTGGTGTCATTGGTGACAATCCAGTCCGTGCGGTTTTCATTAACCACTACTCGGAACAGTTGCACTTTGTAATCTTTAGGAAAGGCATGTATTTTAATCAGTTTGCCATTTTGTTGCTCTTGGTCAGTCCAAGTTAATTCGTTGACTGCTTTGTAAGGGTTTACTCCTTTTGAATCATCGACTTTGCGATTGGATTTTAAAGGACAATAATAGATTTTTTGTAAGTTATCAATATACAGCATGATGTCTTTGGTGGCATACCATGTATCCATGAGCACATATTTGAATTTAATTTGTTTGTGTTCAATACTGTGCTGTAGCATGTCTTTTAGATGGTCAAGTTTGCTTTTTCCATCGGTGGTTTTGTCATAAATACGGTAATCAATGAGCCAGTATTGTTCGGTCTTAGGATTGACATAGATACAGTTAACGATGCAGATGCCTTTAATAATGCGATGGGCGTTGCCACTGTATTGGCGATTAACCAATTCGATTTTGTGACTATGATTTTTATCAAGTATGCTGTCATCAAAGATAAGATAGCCATCGTCGTCTAATACGATGTCGTCTTTGACTTTTTCCCATACGAGCTTGGGTTTTAGTTTGTCATGACGTAGGTATCGATTGATGCGGTCATGACTAATTGATTCAGGATGATGTTCTGCGTAGTTGGTAAGGGTGTAATTGGTTTGGCTTACCAGTAAATATTGACAGTAGTCTAAGCGGGTGATAGCTTTTTTCTTCATCTCTTTATGCTACTATATTTTTATCCGCTTTCGCAAAATTTTATGCTTTTTGCGTAAGTCCTAATACAATCAACTTAAAGACGTTAAAGTTATTGTGTTTACACTCGTACACTATTTTTGCTAAACTTTCATAAAATGTTATTCAAAAAATATTATTTAAAAATTCGAGCATAAAATGACCACAAAATTTAGCCCAAAAAAGCCCCGCTACGACGAACGCCCCGACCATGAGCGTATTGTTATCACAGGCATGGGAGCCATTACCCCGCTAGGACTCGATGTAGAGAGCACTTGGCAACGGCTCATTAATGGCGAAAGCGGTATCAAAGCGATTAGCCATTTTGACGCCACTGACTACCGTGCACAAATCGCCGGCACAGTGGATGGGTTTGATATCGGCTTGTACATGAATGCCAAAGACGCGCGTCGGTATGACACCTTTGTGCAATATGGCGTTGCCGCAGCAGCACAAGCCTTGAAGCAAGCAGGCTTTATCAGTGAGTTACAAGCCGCGCCCTTACAGCAGGTTGACCCCGACCGTATCGGGGTGATTATCGGCTCAGGGATAGGCGGTATCACCACCATTGAAGACACAGCGGTAAAGCTTCATAGCGAAGGTCCGCGTAAAATCTCGCCGTTTTTTGTGCCCTCAGCCATTGCGAATATGGCAGCTGGGCAAGTGGCGATTCGTCATGGGATTAAAGGGTTAAATCTTGCCACTTCTACCGCTTGTACCACAGCGACTCATGCGATTGGCTTGGCAGCACGGTTGATTGCGTATGGCGATGCCGATGTGATTTTGGCGGGGGGCTGTGAAAAAGCCTCAAGCCAGCTCGGTATCGGTGGTTTCTCGGCAATGCAAGCGTTATCAACGCGCAACGATGCACCCACCAAAGCCAGTCGTCCATTTGACAAAGACCGTGATGGTTTTGTGCTGGGTGATGGGGCAGGCGTGCTGGTGATGGAAAGCCTTGCCCACGCCAAAGCACGCGGTGCGACGATTCTGGCAGAGTTTGTTGGCTTTGGCATGAGTGATGATGCCAGTCATATCACTGCGCCACCGGAAAATGGTGAAGGTGCGGCTATGGCGATGCGCCACGCCTTGAGTGATGCTGGTATTGCCCCCAGTGACGTTGGCTACATCAATACCCATGGCACCAGTACCCCAGCAGGTGATGTAGCAGAGAGCCGTGCGATTGCGGGTATCTTTGGTGAGAACATGGTAGTAAGTTCCACCAAATCGATGACCGGTCATCTACTGGGCGCTGCAGGGGGTATCGAAGCGATTTTCACTGTTAAGGCGCTGCAACAACAAATATTGCCACCGACCATCAATTTGGATCATCAAGACCCTGAGTGCAAGCTTGACTATGTACCGCATACTGCCCGTAAAGTCGACCACTTAACCCATGCGATTTCTAACAGTTTTGGGTTTGGGGGTACTAACGGCTCGCTGTTGTTTGCCAAATGGCAGTCACGATAAATAGCAATGACTGTGATGATAGCATTAATCTTTTAACGGTGTGAATTTTGAAAACGGCTATTGAAATTGTAGCCGTTTTTTCGTTAAATGAAGCTATCCTATTTCATCCTTAACGCTGGACACCATTCATGTCAGGATTTGCCTTCTCCCACCAATTTTCAAAGCGCTGGCTTGCCACCCCTACCCCTGTCAAACACGCCATTATTCAAGAACTCGATGATATCGTTACCTTACTTTATCCCGATACCGACCTTGATGAGTATGAGTTTAGCGTGCCTAATCTGCATGATAAAGTCGAGGAATTACTGGCTATCGAGCGTGACCACCAAGAAAAACTACAAGCACAAGCACGTGAGCGCGAGCTTGAAGAACAACGCTTAGAACAAGAAAGATTGGCACAACAAAGACTGGAACAAGAGCGGTTAGAAACTGAACGCTTAGAAACTGAACGCTTGGAAAAAGAGCGCCTTGAGCAACAACGACTTGAACAACAGCGTCTTGAACAAGCACAGTTAACACAAGAAAACGAGCAAGAACGTCAAGCGCAAGAAGAACGTCTACAACGCGAACGCCAAGCACAAGATGACGCAGCCATTGCGCTACTCGAGCAAGAACGCGCCATTGCCAAACAAGCGCATCTAGCAAAACAGGCAAACCCTGCACAACCTGCGACGCAACTCTCAACTGGCTCAATCGAGGGTGCAAATCACGAGTTAGATGAACAAGCTCAATCCACCGATACCGCAACCAGCGATGTCACGATTGAACGCCATCGCAGTGAGATGGTCTATGCTATTAATCACACTGATACCGCTGATAACACTGATAACTTTGCTGAGCCGTTAGCTGATGACCCAAAAGTGGCAGTGATGGCCCGAGAAACGAGCGTTACTGACTCACTTGTTGATATTGACAACCCATCTATCGCCACCACGCCCGCTATTGAACAAATCAAACAAGATATTGTCAAACAGCTGCAAGGCTATATCGACAACTATTTGCTCGAATCAATGACGCTGATGAATGAGGATCTGAATCAATGGCTCAAAATCGAAGTGGAAAAACAGCTGACTGTTCGTTTATCACAAAGCCATCAAAGCCATTAAGCCTACGCTTGACTAAAGATATCGTTAGATAACCCATAATGATGACGGGCTTTGATACATTGCTCGTCACCGACTTGTACCGATTGGCAGGTGCTTGAGCGTTTATCATAGATTTGGCAAGCCACCGAGTTACCAACTTCGCCAGCGAGTGCCACGCATCTGACCGGCTTTGTTTCGGTACCTTTCATACAGGTATAAAAATCATTGACTTTGACCGTCATCTCTTCGGGAATACCGAGTGCCTCGCCTTCTGCCCAATAAAAAGACACCCGATAGTTAGCGCAACATGCGCCACAGTGCATGCAGATATCGCTATCCGCCGCTGCGCTTGATTTAAAAAAAATTTCTGCCATTGTTACAATGCCATGTCATTATCATTGTTAACTACCCGTTTCATCCAAAACGGCTAAAAATTTAATATCAGCCGTGCAATACTTTATAAATGGTATTGGCCATCACCTTGCCAATGCCATTTACTTGCCCAATTTCATCTTGTGACGCACCAAGCAGCTGCTGCAAGCCGCCAAAATGATTGAGTAACTCTCGGCGGCGTTTTTCCCCCAACCCAGGGATGGCTTCTAGCACTGAGCTTGAGCGGCGTTTATCACGTTTTTTGCGGTGTGCGGTAATGGCAAAGCGGTGCGCTTCATCACGGATATGCATAATCAAATGCAGTGCCTTGCTATCAGCCGGCAAATCGAGCGGCTCACGGTCAATAAAATGCAGTACTTCAAGCCCAGCCTTGCGACCTTCGCCTTTTGCCACCCCAACGAGCAAGGTTTGGGTTAAAATCCCCAGCTCGCTCAGTACGTCTTTTGCCATATTAAGCTGCCCCTTACCGCCATCAATCAGCAATAAATCTGGCAGCGGCTGTTTGCTATAGCGGCGGTTTAATACTTGCTTCATGGCGGCATAGTCGTCACCACCGGTGATGCCATGAATGGCATATTGGCGATAGTCGCGTTTGCGTAGTCCGCCTTGGTCAGCGACCACACAGCTGGCAATGGTGGCTTCACCCATAGTGTGGGAGATATCAAAACATTCGATACGATCGAGCGATTTGCCTTGCAGCGCTTCTTTTAATACCGCATTGAGCGCGTTAAAGCGAGATTTGACTTCCAAATAATCGCCCAATCTGGTTTGCAGGGCGTTGTTGGCATTCATTTGCGCAAGGGTGAGCCATTCGCTCCGCTGCTCACGAACTTTGGTTTTTATCGTCACCTTTTTGCCAAAGGTTTCAGTTAAGGCTTCTGTCATCGCGGTTTGGTCGGGCAACTCATGACTTATAATCAGCTCTTCGGGCAAATCATCACTGACTTGAAAATAAAACGAGCTGACAAACTCAGACAAGTTATCCGCTATGTCATTTTCACTATCCACATCAGGAAAATAATTGTTGCCGCCCAAAACCTGCCCATTACGCACATTCATGACATGCACACAGGTAATGCCCGCTTGACTGGCGATGGCGATGATATCGGCTTCACCTTTGACCGTATATACTGCTTGCTTGGCTTGTACTTCGCGTAGCATCGAGAGTTGGTCGCGATACAAGGCGGCTTGCTCAAAGTTCATGTCTTCAGCCGCTTGCTCCATTTTACCCACCAATTTGACTTGCAAATCCGTGCCTTCACCTTTTAAAAATCGAATGGTGTTATTGACGTCATCGGCATAGTCTTCGGGTGATACCAGCCCGACACACGGCGCTTTACAGCGTTTGATTTGGTACTCTAGGCAAGGGCGTTGACGCTGTGCGAAAAATGCATTGGTACATTGGCGCACCATAAACATTTTTTGCATCATTAATAAGGTTTGCTTGGCGGCATGCGCCGAGGGAAAAGGTCCAAAAAATCTGCCTTTTTGGTGTTGCCCTTTACCGCGCCCATAGGCAAGTCTTGGATAAGGTTTATCGGCTGAGATAAACACGTATAGATAAGATTTATCATCACGCAGTAGCACGTTGTAAGGCGGGCGATGGAGCTTGATGAGGTTTTGCTCAAGCAGCAGCGCTTCGGTCTCAGAGCGGGTTATGATGGTTTCGATGTTGTCGATACGTTGCACCAGCGCCCGCGTTTTGGGGTGGTCGATGGTTTTGGCGAAGTAGCTATTCACGCGATTTTTGAGCGATTTGGCTTTGCCCACATAGATGATGTCGCCATTTTTGCCGAGCATTTTATACACGCCTGGCAAGTTGGGCAGGCGCTTAATCAAGTGATCCAATCGCGCTTTGCGGTCGGCAGTCGCTGCAGCAATTTCAATGGTTGCAGGGTCGATACTGGGCGTTTTGTTTTTGGGCATTGCTTGGTTACTATTTCACGATTTTTATACTATATTAAGTTAATTCAATCACTTTTCAATGCAAGTAAGATTAAACTTTAACAGGGACAGTCAGATATAAAACCCTCTTTTTTATTGACTACACGCCTAACAAGTTATTATGCGATATCCTTGCTTATGTCCTAGCTTATGTCCTAGTTGCAGGCAAGGCATAATGGTCACCATAAAAAGACTTGCACAATTAGCTGCTATCTGCTAAAAATCCATTCACTAAAAATCTTTGCCGCTTTTAACCCGAATGGTTTGACCAGCCGGGCGTTTTTTTACCCAATTGATAAATTTTTGCATCTCGGTATGTTCTTTTAGCCGCTCAACCGTATGGTAGTAGCTGGAGAGTTCTTGGTTGCTAAACACTTCATGCACTTGCGCATGACAAGCAGGACACAGCATGGCGATGTCGTTTTTCATTTCATCACGGCTAAATTCGCGCTTGGTACGGGCTTTGTCGTGGCGGGATTTGGGAATCAGATGATGTTGGGTTAATTCAACTTCATCACGTCCACACAATTCACACGGTGGCGATGGCGCTTTTTCAGCCAAAATCGCCTCCCAAAATGCTGCATCTTCGTTATTTTTTGCTTTACCTTTTGCCATTATTTTGTCACGCTTTGCTATCAGTGGTATCCATCATACAATAGCATTGTTGCCTTGCCAATGGCGTGTTTTCCACTACTTTTTTTCATGTTAAAAAGGAGTCTGCTATGTTATCTAATTTATCTAAGAACCTGTTCACGATTAAAAAATATGCTAGGATAAGCTACGTAATCAATTAATAACTGAATCAATCACCATGAGAAAAGCCTATCCAAGCGACATTAGCCGAAAACAATT
>JABAHL010000010.1:0-87178 GCA_019353055.1 Faucicola osloensis | reverse complement strand
TGTCAATAGATTTAATTTGTTGACTCAATTATTTATACTGTCTTTGCTCAAATAAACTTACGAGTATCTTCACTCTGACAATACAATTAATTAAAGTCTTAATTTTATCGCCCTAAGTGAAAATCCACACAAGTTGTTCTTGTGTTTGTTGTTATTTAGTTCACAACATCATCGGCTGATGTCGTTAAGAAGGTCGCTATTTTAACAGCTTATTTTGTGTTGTCAATAACTTTTTTCTTTAATTTTTTATGACCGCTCAACTTATAATCTATATTAATTTAAGTTGTTGTTTTTACTACAGTTTGTGGCTGTAGTCGCTGCCAGTGAGTGCGTATTATACGCTTTTCTTTCACCATGTCAATACCACTGCCAAAAGTTTTTTGATTTATTTTCAAATTAGTTTTTTATAGTTAAAGATAAGAATGCTTAAACTCATCAATATACTGGTCGCTAGAGTGATTAAGACAATTTTGGCTAGCTCTGGTGCTAGTGCGTTTGAAGGAATAGCTTCATCACTATAATGGCGAACCACTTTAAGATGCTTGGCAATCGGGGATACTAGAGAAAGTAGGCTTAATAGATAAAAATTTTGTCGCAAAGTCGCAAAGGTAATTAGTAAAAAGTAAGAACCCAACAACATAAACCGATACAGGTGGCTCATGCTTTCTTTGCCTAGGGTGGTGGCAAGGGTATTCTTACCAGCGCCTGTATCTGTGTCAAAATCACGCATATTGTTAATCATCAATACGCAAGTGCATAGTAGGCCGATCACCACCGCAGCAATAATATCCATCACGCGGATAAATTGTGTTTGTAGGTACACGCCCCCTAATACATTAACTAAGCCAAAGAATAAAAATACTGCTATTTCCCCTTTTGCATTGTACCCATAGGGGTTTTTACCCATGGTATAGGTCACTGCGGCGATAATCGCGATGATGCCCAATGCTAAGAAGGTGAAAAAATCGGTCAGACTGTTAAAGCTCAGCCAAAGTAAGGCTATACCGCAGCCAAAAATAAACAGTGCCCAACTTATGATTAATTGCTTGAGGGTCTTGGGGTTGATTGTCCCTTGGGCAGTCTGTCTGTCGAGTCGATGGGCATCAGTACCCCGTATGCCATCGCCATAGTCGTTGGCTAAATTGGATAAAATCTGTAAGCCTAAGGCAACCCAAAGGCTTAGCAAAAAGATTTGCCAATTTTTGCTATTAAAGCTACCAATACGCGAGTATGCCAACGCATTGGCTACTATGATGCCAGCCACCGCTAATGGATAAGTGCGTGGGCGAGTCGCTTGCCAAAATGCTTGTAAAAAATTGACCATCACTCACTCGAAACCTTGTATCACCAATCGCAACATCTAAATGGATTTAGCCATTTAGATGCACGTTTACCAATGATGCGGGGTTTATGTTGATTTTTTTAGACCTGCTTGCGCCAACAATGCACCTAAGCTACCGATTTTTTGCGGTTTGTCGGCTGTTTGGTTTTGCGGTTTAGCGGCTTTGTCACTACGTTCGGGTTTGCCCGAATGTTTGGCTGATTTGCTGCCGCGCTTGGTAGGGTCCGCGTGTTTTTTCACCGCACCATCCACTGATTGGTTGGTATTTTTTGCTTTACTAGCGGGTGCTTTTTCAGCAGCTTTGGCTACCATTAGGGTGTCTGACTTCATGCTAAAGCCCACGCGTTTACGCTCTGCATCCACTGAAATCACGCGAACGGTGACGATATCACCTGGTTTGACATGATTTAACGGATCGGCGATAAACTCGTTACCCATCTCTGAGATATGTACCAAGCCATCTTGATGGACGCCAACATCAACAAAACAACCAAAACTTGTCACATTGGTCACCACGCCTTCAAGCGTCATGCCTTCGGTTAAATCGTTGAGGCTATTGACATCGTCACGAAACTTTGCTGTTTTAAAGCTCGGTCTTGGATCGTGGGCAGGTTTGGCTAATTCTTGTTTGATGGCAGCGGCTTTCAGCGTTGCTTGCTCGGCATCGTTAACCTCATCGTTTGCGGCAGCGACCAGTGAAGCGGTCAAATTGTTAAGCGCTGACTCGTCACCTAGCACATCGTTAAGGTTGCTTTCAGTTGAAGCCAGCCATTGTTTGACCATCTCGTAGTTTTCTGGGTGTAACCCTGTCGCATCTAACGGCTCATCACCGCCACGAATGCGTAAAAAACCTGCCGCTTGTTCAAAAGTTTTGGCACCCAATCTTGGCACGTTTTTGAGCTGTTCACGGTTGGCAAATGCGCCGTGTTCGTTGCGGTAGTTGACAATTTGCTGTGCTACATTGACATTGAGACCTGCGATATAAGACAAAATCGCAGGACTTGCGGTATTGACGTCTACGCCCACCGCATTCACACAGTCTTGCGTGACTTTGGTTAAACTATCAGCCAGCTGTGTTTGGTTGACGTCATGCTGATATTGACCCACGCCAATGGCTTTGGGATCGACTTTAACCAGCTCAGACAAGGGATCTTGCAAACGACGGGCAATCGATACCGCCCCACGAATGGATACATCAAGCTCTTGTAATTCTTGCGACGCCAGTTCGCTGGCTGAGTACACAGAAGCACCAGATTCATTGACCACCACAGGCACGGCTTTGATATCGCCGTTTCCTTGAGCGCTGTGTTCTGCCAAAATTTCTTTGATTAAAGCATCTGTCTCACGGCTAGCGGTACCATTACCAATGGCGATTAAATCCACATGGTGATTTTTGAGTAAATCGGCAATGGTTTGTTTGGCTTCATCGACCTTATTGTCTGGGGCAAATGGATACACCGTTGCAATCGCAAAACTATCATCGCTATTTTTGGCAACATGACCTAGGCTATCAACCACAGCCATTTTGACGCCATGACGGATACCCGGATCGACGCCTAGAATCGTTTTTTGACCGGCTGGCGCTGCCATCAACAGATGCTGTAAATTGCTTGCAAACACGTCAATTGCTGCGGATTCAGCCGTTAAGCGTTTTTCTGTGAGCAAACGATGCTCAATATGCGGACGCCATTTGTCCAACCAAAGTTTTTTGCCCAGTGACAATAAAAACTGTTGACGCTCACTAGGCTCAGCAGCGGTTAAGTTAAATGCTTGATTAATTTGCTGGGTAAACGGTGCATCATCGCCTTCAATGGCAATCGTCAGTACGTTGTCTTGGCGACCGCGTAGCATCGCTAATAATCGATGATTGGGTAGACGCGCCAAGCTTTCAGCGTGGTCAAAATAGTCTTTGTATTTTTCGCCGACTTCCCGCTTTTCTTCGCCCACTAAACGGCTATGAATTTGGGCGATTTTACCAAAGCCGACGCGCAGTTTATCGAGTAGGTCAAGCTGCTGTGTCCACTCATCGATAATAATGGCGCCGATACCTGATAGCTGTTTTTCTTTATCTTCAAAAATTGACGCTTCGGCTTCGCCGTTGTCATCCTGTACAGGCGCTGGCGCTTGATAATCTGATAATGCCGAGGCTGGGCTTACCGAGTCATTTAAAACCGCCAAGGCAATTGGCTCAAGTCCTGCTTCACGCGCTTGGGTTGCCAATGAGCGGCGGCGCGGACGATACGGCAAATAAATGTCTTCTAATTCAAGTTTGGATGCCGCTTGATTAATGCGTTTACTCAATTCATCGGTCAACTTATTTTGTGAGGTCAACAGCTCAATGATTTTTTGGCGGCGAATAGCCATATCTCGTTCATAGCTGAGCGATTTTTCCAGACTACGCAATTGTACGTCATCGAGCCCGCCGGTTTGGTCTTTACGATAGCGTGCAATAAACGGAATCGTCGCGCCATCATCATAGAGTTTGACAAATGCCGTCATTTGGTTGAGTTTGATACCAAGATTGGCAGCTAATTTTTGATAAATGGCTTGCTGGACTTGCTCAGAGAGGACATCTACCGCTGGATTAGCCGCAATGGCAGTAACGTTTGTAGTCATATTTTTGCCTAACACTTATAAGGATGAACTCATAACTTCAGAGTTCACGCATTATAACAAAACAATACAAAAAGATAATAGGTAAACGCTATTTTAACAAAAATCTTTAGCAAACTTTTACCTTGCCAACGATACCGCTGTTGTTAAACTAAAATTTTGCTAACTGATGACTATATAATAGGTGGCTACCCTATCAGCTAACGTCGCATTTTTAGCAAAATCACTACAACAATCAACACATTATTTTGCTTTAATAACCGCATAACCACGCAAATTTAGCTAAATAATAAGATTGATAATGCTTGCAAGTTGTAACCAATCGTTTCAAAATACACTTATCAGTCCTTAATAAAAATTTTTATACCCATATATTTTATAGCATTGCTTGTCCTAACTATTAATTATAAGGTTTAGTTCAACACGCTAATGGAACATGTTTAGCATTTATAAAAAATAATTGGGTATTTATAAAAACTGTGTAGCGAAAACAACATTCGAGTGAAAATAACGTTAGTGATAGGAATATGGGTGATAGGAATATCGACGATAAAAATGAGGAAAATAATCAATGAGTGATGACATTAACCCTACTGTAGAATCTACCCCCAATCAATCAGCCGCCGGCGATATGAATCAGCGGATTTTAGTCGTTGATGATGATGCGCGCCTTCGCACTTTGTTGCAACGTTTCTTGGAAGACGATGGTTATATTGTACGTACTGCGCATGATGGTAGCCAAATGGACAAATTGATGCAGCGCGAGTTATTTTCGCTGATTGTGCTTGATTTGATGCTACCTAACGAAGACGGTATCAGTATTTGCCATCGCTTACGCGCAGAAAACTCCGATATTCCAATTATTATGTTGACCGCTAAAGGTTCCGATGCCGATCGTATTGCAGGACTTGAAGCAGGCGCGGATGATTATCTGCCAAAACCCTTTAACCCCAAAGAATTATTGGCACGTATTAAAGCTGTGTTGCGTCGGCAAACGCGGGAATTGCCAGGCGCACCCAGTCAGCAAATGGAAGTGGTCGAATTTGGGTCATGGACATTAGATTTATCAACGCGTACTCTAAAACGTGATGGCAATATCGTGACCTTAACCACAGGTGAATTTAGTGTATTAAAGGCTTTGGTACAACATCCCCGTGAGCCATTAACGCGTGATAAACTGATGAATTTGGCACGCGGCCGTGAATGGGGCGCGATGGAGCGCTCAATTGATGTGCAAGTATCGCGTTTACGCCGTCTTATCGAAGATAACCCTTCGCAAGCGCGCTATATCCAAACCGTTTGGGGCGTAGGCTACGTGTTTGTACCCGATGGGGCAGAAAGCTAAACGAGCCCTATTTAAAAGAGCGGATTAAAAAAGCCAATTAGAAAAACGGATTAAGAAAGCCAAGTTAATAGAGTTAAGAAATTGTTATGATAAAACCGTTGATTGTAAATACAGCCTGTCACCTGGTGATGGGCTTTTTAGGTTCTGGTAAAACCAGTTTTATCAATGCCTGTATCGCGCATTTTCAGCACCAAGAAAAGTGGGCGATTTTGGTCAATGAAGCGGGTCAAATCGGTATTGATGAAAAGCTATTGACGGCTAATGCTGACCATGATTTAGCGATTCGGCAAGTATCTGGTGGCTGTATCTGCTGTACGTCGCAACTGCCGCTACAGATTGCGCTCGCTCGCTTGACTTCTGAGTATAGACCTGATCGATTATGGATTGAGCCGACAGGGCTTGCACACCCGCGCGAGCTGATTGAGCAACTATCTGCACCGCATTGGCAAACTGCGCTGTCGCTAAAATCTGCCATCAGTATCGTCAATGCGCGTCATTGGCAAGATGCCCGTTATCGTGACAATGAAGGCTACCAAGCGCATGTGCGATATTGTGATGTGGTGGTGATTAATCGTTTTCATGGGTTGGATGACACCCAAAAAACCCAGCTAACCGCATGGGTAAAGGGCTTAAACCCTAAAGCAAACTTGGTTTGGCAAGCAGAGCAAATGCTGAGCGAAGACAATCTGCGGCAATTGCAACAAGCGCTCAAGCAATCAAGTCAAGTACTTGCCGAGCGCAGCCATTACCAACAAATTAGCTTAACGAGTTTTGCTCAGTCCCACGTTCCATCCACCACCCAAGCCGACACGACCCCATCGCCAACAGCTACCAATGATGATTTGCCATTTCGCTATCATGATGTGCAAAACGGCTATCAAATCATCGGCTGGCAGCTGTCAGCCGATTGGACAATTGATATGACTGTGCTGATGGAATGGTTGTTGGCACTGCCCAACTGGCAACGTATCAAATCTGTGGTTCATATCAAACATACGCATGATGAGCAATGGCAAACCATGAATTTTACCCCGGATTCGCTCGATTTGATGACCTGTGAGCCACAAACCGATAACCGTATTGAAGTGATTTTTTTGGATAACACTATCGAATTGGATTTTGATAGGCTCGATACTGAGCTGATGATGATGTTTGGGCATATCCGTTAAACTTACAGTTAATAGATAGCCCATTTTATTGTCTATTTTTTTGACTTTTCGGCTGTTTTTTTCATTGATTATGTGGCGTTAACATCGGGCGTGATACGGATGATAGCGTCATTTTCAAGGTTTTTTTCTTGCATATCAAACCCTGTATGAGTGATGGTGAGCAAGCTACTCACGCGCGTCCCATAGCTACTTCCTAGCAAATTATCGAGGCGGTTGGCAGGAATAACGATGGAAGACAACGCCAACTCTGTCTCGATACCTAAACCTGTATCAGGTAGCTGGGTGATAGGCGCTTGTTCACGGTCTTGCAGTATCTCAAATGCTAGCGGTTGCCAATCCTCATGCCCAGCAAGCAGCGGCAACAACTCTTGTCGTACTCGCTTGCGCAGTTTTTCCGTTTTAAACCATGCTGTATTTGGTTGACCATTGGATAACACGTATAAGCCTTTTGCCAATACCTCGATGCCATACCCTTTATTATTAAGTAGCACCGCTTGCTGCCGATCGCCGATGACTAGATTAAACCCATCGTAGCAAGGCAAATCAATTTGCCTTGCGAAAGCTAGCGGCGACCACTCACCACTCAAATAATCAACGATTAATTGACCGCGGGAGGTGGCAAAGACAGGCTTATCTTTAATAATCTCTCGGTAGTTTAAAATCACCCCCCAGCGCCCATGCACAGGATCGATACCCAACCAAGTGCCCCCTGCTTGCGCATCTTGCCCCGCGATGATTTTTTTTCCATTCGGCAATTGCCATTCATGCAGTGCGCGCGTAGGACGCTGCAAAAATTCATCCCGATTGGATAATAGCACCAAGGGCTTATCCTCAAACAGCTGCCAAGCCAACGCCACAATGCACATACTTCATTCCTTCTAACTGGTTACCATGCCATCGCCCATTGCAGCCTGCATCCGCTCGATTACTCATTCCATAGGTTAGCAGCCAAAACTTTTTTGGCAATCACCAAATCGTCATATTGTTCATTTATGATAAAAAAGCTAAAAATTGCAGTTTTAAACGATTGTTGCCCTTGTGAATGAGCTTATGACGCCAATTAGCATTGTGATTATTACCCTAAACGAAGCCGAACGTATCGGTAATATTTTGCGTGACTTAGCCCAGCAAAGCTACCAAAATTTTGAAGTCATCGTGGTGGATTCCAACAGCGAAGATGACACCTGTCAAATTGCAGCCAGTTTTCGCCATCAACTGCCCGCGATAAGCGTCCATAAAATGTCAAAGCGTGGCATACAGGGGCAAGCCTAGCCAAAAATGAACGGATACTGTTCCTAGATGCCGATGTGCGGTTGGATGCAGACTTTTTGCAAAAAGCCAGTCAATTATTGAATAAAAAATCCCTAAAAGTAGCCGGCGTGTATATGAATGCTGACCACCTAAAACCTTGGTTTACAGTGGGTTATCTGCTGTTTAACATGGGTATTTTTGTTAGCCAATTTTTATCGCCAACGGCGGTCGGTGCGTGTATTTTTTCCAGTAAATCAGTGCATGAGCAATTGGGTGGTTTTGATGAATCCATCACCCTGTGTGAAGATTGTGACTATGTCAATCGTGCCAAAAAAATCACCCGCTATCAGATGCTACTGCTCACCTTTCGCTTTGACCCACGCCGCTTGCAGCAAGATGGCTATTTTAATACGGGCTGGAAATACCTGCATGCCAATTTATATCGTTTTTTTATTGGCGAAATCCGTGATAACAAAATCCGTTACCAGTTCGGGCATTATCATACCCAAAAAAAATAGCGTCGGTGTCAACGCTATTTTTTGCAAGGTTCTAGGAGCTTGCCCTATGCTTTATCGCCCTTTAAACTGAGCAGGACGCTTTTGCATAAAGGCGGTAATCCCTTCTTTAAAGTCTTCACTGGTTGCCATTTGCATTTGGTAAATTACCTCTTGGTCTAGCGCGATATCTAGTCCTGCAAATGCCACTTGATTAATCGATTGCTTCATTGCCGCCAGTGCCAAGGTTGGCAAGCTTGTGAGGCGGTCGGTCAGTTTTTTCACTGCCGCATCCAGCGTATCTTGGCTCACCAGCGCATTCACCAGTCCCAAATCTTCTGCTTTTTGCGCGGTGATTTGCTCACCCAACATCACAAGCTCAGTGGTTTTGGCGGCACCAATCAGCTGAGATAACAGATAAATACCACCACCATCAGGCACTAGCCCGATATTGACAAAGGCTTGTAAAAATTTAGCATTGTCACTGGCGACGCGAAAATCACACGCCAAGGCGATATTCATGCCCGCCCCTGCCGCTGCTCCGTTGATACGGGCGATGATGGGCTTACTGATTTTTCGCAGCTTTCGGCTGATTTCGCCCACGCCGGTGGTCAGCCCGTGTGCCATTTTTAGCACCGCTTGGCGGGTTTCGGTTGAGCCTAACATCTCGCGGATATCGCCACCGCTTGAAAAGCCCTTGCCCGCGCCTGTTAATACGATGACTTTGGCGGTATCGTCATATTCAGCATGGCTTAGGGCTTGCAATAGCTCGCCTTTCATGGTGCTGTCAAGGGCATTTAAAGATGCAGGGTCATTGAGGGTAATCGTCGCAACGCTATCTGCAACATCATAGGTGACTTTTTGAAAGGTGGGTTGTTGTGTTTGGTTTGCCGTCATGGGTCATCCTTATACCAAAGAAATAAATATCAAAAAACTAAATATCAAAAAAATAGTTACAATGAACCACTTCATCTTACCGAAATTATTTTTTTTTGGGAAATAAAACGCGACTTGTAAGGTCAACAATCCAAACCCAACCACAAAACTTTTACAATTTTCAAAATTTCTGTATTGACAGAAATATATAAAAAGCTCAGACTAATTAAAAATTGATTTATATATAAGGCTAAAAAGTGCAACTCACACCGACCATGGAAAAATTTGTCTTACATTGGGGCGAAATGGGCAATAAATGGGGCGTAAACCGTACCGTTGCCCAGATTCATGCCTTGTTATTTTTGGCAGGCAAGCCGATGAATGCCGAAGAAATCCAAGAAACCTTAGGCGTAGCGCGTTCAAATGTGAGCAATAGTATCAAGGAATTGCAGAGCTTAAATCTGGTACAAACGGTACATACGCTCGGTGATAGACGCGATTATTTCACCACGGGCACGGATGTGTGGGAATTGGCTAAGGTGATTGTCGAAGAACGCTATCGCCGAGAGCTTGCGCCGACGGTTGGGTTTTTGGCGGATTTAATCAATGAGCCAGAATTTGCCACAGAAAGCAAAGACATACAGCAGCGTATCAAAGACACCCACCAATTTGTCGATACGCTGACGAGTTGGGCGAACGAGATGCTAAAACTTTCGTCCACTACGCTCAATCGTATCTTAAAACTTGGGGCAACGATTCAGAAGTTTTTGAAATGATGGATTGGGATAATGACTGCAACATATACGACTGGCAAAGTTTTAACCTATTATGCTTTATAGCTGGCGGTTTAAGTAGTGTAATCGTTGGCAAATTGGTTTTACCAAAAAGCTAAAAATTTTACCCATAAATTTCAGTTTTGACAGAAAAAAGGAAAGAAATGATGAAAATACTTATTACAGGCGGTTCAGGATTTTTAGGCACAGCATTAACACAATCGTTAAAAACCCATGGCGTACAAGGTGATACTGCGTCAGTCACTTGGGTATCTCGTTCTGTAGAAAAAGAGAAAACCAGAAATATCGCAGATGACGTTATTAGTTATGATGATCTTGCCAGCACCAATGAGACGTATGATGTCATCATCAATCTGGCGGGTGCGGGTATTGCCGACAGCCGTTGGACGGATGCCCGTAAGCAAGAATTGTTTGATAGCCGACTAAAACCCACACAAGCGGTAATTGATTATATTGAGCGAATCGGCAACAAACCAAAACTATTGATTAGCGGCTCAGCCATCGGTTGGTATGGTATCCAACAGGAAAACGACCCAACCGCGCTTGATGAAACCAGCCCCGTCACAAAAACCGACTTCGCTCACGAAATTTGTCAGGCATGGGAGCAGCTAGCTTTGACTGCCCAAGATGCTGTCACAGATGCCGTAACAGACGCTGTGCCAGTTGCAATTGTGCGCACAGGGGTGGTGATTGCGCCCGAGGGAGGTATGGTTGGGCGACTGATTACCCCATTTAAAATGGGCACAGGTGGTAAGCTTGGCAATGGTCAGCAAATCATGAGCTGGATTAGCCGTAGTGATTGGGTGCGTGCGGTAATTTTTATCATTGAACAAAACCTGACTCGCACCCTGCCCACTCAGCAAATTTATAATTTGACCAATCCAACGCCTATTAGCAATGCTGCATTTACCGATGCGATGGGCACTTGGTTGCACCGCCCTACTGTGATGACCCTGCCCGCCTTTGTGGTCAAGACCATGTTTGGTGAAATGTCGACGTTACTGTTGGATGGGCAACGCGTTGTGCCCACAGCGTTAATGGATCAAGGTTTTGAATTCAACGACTTGACCGTATTAAATGCCCTAAAAAGCTAATCTTCGGAGACTGTTAATATGATTACCATGTACTATGATGATACCTGCCCTGTCTGCCGTACCGAAGCCTTGCATATCGCAGAGAAAAAACCTGACGCCATTCGCATCATGGCGATTGATGACGCACGCGACGAACTTGCGAAATTTGGTATTAGCGAAAATGAGGCGATGACTTATCTGTGTGTGCAAGATAAACAAGGGAACATGCAAAAAGGCATGGATGCCGTACGACTGCTATACAAAACCGCACAGCTGCCATTTGCAACCGTGTTTGAATGGCCTGTGGCGAAACAAGCCAGTGATATGATTTATCCTATTTTTGCGCGGCATCGCAACCGTGTACCCAATTGGATGACCCAACTTGCCTATGGTAAAGTTGCAGCAGACTGCAAAGACGGTATGTGTAAGACTCGAGGCAAATAAATGCCGTTTGGTTTGAATGGCGGTATGTACGCTCAATGATTCATCTATCCTCAATGATTTATTTATCATCGATAGCTTGATAATTTTTACTGGTCATTGGGCGTTACAGTCATGATGGTGCAATCATGATTAGTCACGATTATGAATATCAGGTTATGTCTAATAATAATTTTGAGTGCTTTATTTAATAGGGTTGTCACTAATTTTCAACTAACATTCTACAATTTTTTTACAGTTTGAGAAAAAATAGCTAGATTTTTTAACAATTTTCATTTAATAATAGCAACTAATCAGGAAGATGAGATTGTTTGTATCATTTAAGACAATCTATTACGTTTAGCATAGCGGACTTGCTTCACCATATTGTTGTCTACTATTATTGTTACGCAATCGCTATCTTCCTTGTCGGTTTTGACACTGATTGGTGAATCAATCATCAATGAGTTGTCTGTTCATTCATTTACAAGGAGCGTTACCATGGATGATGCACAAATTCAGCGCGTCATGAGTCATCCTGAATTCCAAAGCATGGCAAAGAGAAAAACTAGCCTAGGTCTTATTTTTACCATTATCACGCTAGTTTTTTGGTTCGGTTATCTGCTACTCGTGGGATTTAACCCAAGCATGTTTGCAAAACCAGTTTTCGCAGGTTCGATGACGCCTGTAGGTTTTTATATTGTCGTAGCTTTCATCATTTTTGTGCCACTCATCACTTGGATATATGTCAAAAAAGCAAACGGTGAATTTGATACGATGACTCGTAAAGTCATCGATGATATCAACAGTGGTAAAGTTTAACTACACAGGGATTGTGTTGGGTTTTCGATTTCGGTAGTAAAAATTTGATATCAATTTTGGCATTCATTTTGACACCATGGAGGGTGGCATGTTACAACAACAGTATAATGGCGTGGCTCTAAAAGGCCTTAGCAAGCGCATCGGTAAGCTCTCTACTGCCGCAAGCTTGATGCTCATAGGTCTAATGGCACAGATGCCAGCATGGGCAGCGGGCGCCCTTGAAGGCGAAGTACAAAAACAACCGCTGAATATTTCAGCAATTATCATGTTCTTGATTTTCGTTTTTGCAACACTCGGTATTACTTACTGGGCGTCGAAACAAAACAAAACCGCTAGCGACTTCTATACCGCGGGCGGCGGTATCTCAGGTACCAAAAACGGGATCGCCATTGCCGGGGACTATATGTCAGCGGTAACCTTTTTGGGGTTATCGAGTATGGTTTTTACCGTCGGTTATGATGGCATGATTTATACGTTAGCCTTCTTGATTGGTTGGCCGATTATTTTATTCTTAATCGCTGAGCGGCTACGTAACTTGGGTAAATTTACCTTCGCAGATGTGGCATCTTATCGTTTTTCCCAAACCCCAGTACGTATTTTTGCTGCATCCGGTACGTTGGTCGTCGTTGCGCTATATTTGGTTGCGCAGATGGTGGGCGCGGGTAAACTAATTGAGTTATTATTTGGTTTAGACTATGTCTATGCTGTACTAGTCGTGGGTATTTTGATGATGATTTACGTACTATTTGGCGGTATGCTAGCCACCACTTGGGTACAGATTATCAAAGCTATTTTGCTGATGTCGGGTGCGACTTTCATGGCATTTATGGTCATGAATCATGTTGGTTTTAGCTTTGACAAATTATTTACGTCAGCCGTCGCTGTCCATAGCAAACATGAAGCAATCTTGTCACCTGGTAAATTGGTAAACAATCCTATTGAGTCTGTCTCATTAGGTTTGGGTCTATTGTTTGGTACAGCAGGTTTACCACACGTACTAATGCGTTTCTTCACCGTGCCAGATGCCAAACAAGCCCGTAAATCTGTATTAGTGGCCGCTAGCTGTATTGCTTACGTGTATTTCATGATCGTTCTCATTGGTTTGGGTGCTATCGTTATCCTAGCTGAACATCCAGATTATTTCACGACAATCGTTAAAGATGGCGTAAGCTCACAGGCACTCATCGGTGGTGCCAACATGGCAGCGATTCACTTGTCTCATGCCGTGGGTGGTAACTTATTCTTAGGCTTTATCTCGGCGGTAGCTTTTGCGACTATCCTAGCGGTGGTGGCAGGTTTGACGTTATCAGGCGCTTCAGCGGTCAGCCACGACTTGTATGCGAGTGTTATCAGAAAAGGTCAAGCGAGACCTGAACAAGAGATGCGTGCATCAAAAATTACCGTGGTTGCGTTAAGTTTATTGTCAATCGTGACCGGTATTATCTTTGAAAACCAAAACCTTGCGTTCATTGCAAGTTTGGTATTTGCGGTCGCGGCATCGGCTAACTTCCCGATTCTTTTGTTAGCGATGTTCTGGCGTGGTTTAACCACTCGTGGTGCGGTAATCGGTGGGTTTGGAGGCTTAGCAGTCGCAGTGTTACTGATTATCTTAGGACCTGCGGTTTGGGTAGATATCATGAAGCACGAATCACCCGCTTTCCCATACAAAAACGTGGCATTATTTAGTATGCCTGTGACCTTCATTCTAGCGTGGATCGCATCTATCACTGACAACTCACCACGCGCGCAGTTAGATAGAAAAGGCTTTGATGCACAGTATGTACGTTCATTAACCGGTATCGGTGCGTCAGGTGCATCTGACCACTAATCCAGTGTTCAATTCCAGTGTTCAATAAAAAATACCGCTTGCAATAAGCGGTATTTTTTTATATGGCGGTTTTTATACAACCTATGAATTTTATCCTTGATGGATTTCAACAAGGTTTTGGGTTGCCGTGGCATCCGCTTGTTTGACATACAATTTTGATTTTGAGCTATAAGGCACTAGCCCTGAAGGTACTACGCCTTTAGCAGATTCGTAATTATGAATGGAGTCATCGAAGAAAATATGCGGGGCAAAGGTTTGCAGTACATGGCGTTTATCTAAGCCCCCTAAAAAGAACGCCAAATCCACATTGACGCCCCAATCACGTAATGTCTTAATGGCGCGCAAATCAGCAGGCGCATTGCGTGCGGTCACCAGTGCAATTTGAATCGGTGGATGCTTGATTTTAGCAGGCAGGCGTTTTTGTAGTTTAGAGAGTTTAATTAAAAAATCCGCATACGGGCCTTTATTCATCGGCACATCACTCATTTTGGCTTCATAATCATGAAACGCTTTGAGTCCTTGCTGGCGCGACAATAGCTCACCTGCTTCATCAAATAACACGGCATCGCCATCAAATGCAATGCGTAGCTGATTGGTGTCTAGCTCTTTCATATCAATGGGCGGCGCATCCAGAATCGCGCAGGCACACACCCCTGCATCGGTGACTTGCTGGGCATCGTCATGATTGGTGGTCAAAAACAAATCCACCTTAAAATCTGCCACATAATCCGCCACCCCTTCGCCTGAGGTAAATGCCGAGCGACTAATCGGTAGTCCATGACTACGCAGCGCATTTAATACTTGAATACCGGTATCTGGGCTGTTTTTTGACATAATCACCACTTCAACCATGGGCGCAGCTATGCCCTCGCCCTTGTCATCGGTTGCACAATGGTTGTTGAGATTGAGTAAGGCTTTGATAAGCGGATAACCCGTACCAGTTTGCAATGGGTCATTTTCGCGTTCAATCATATAGCTACGAAATTTATCAATCGCCGTTTCTGGGTCTTCGGTTAACGCTTGTTGAAAAAACCGCTCAGACTCCGATAGGTCAAACAATGCCGTGGCAGAGACCGCCACAATTAATGTATTGGAAAAATCAACTGACATAAAAATGCCCTTAATCAATCGTGTTGTTATGAAGCGTTATGAAGCATAGCACTCACTATTCTGTAGTTATATAAGTTTTGCCACGGGTAATCTAGATTATTCCTGTAACTTGTTGGTGTAAAGACAAACAGCTTAGTGTCAGGACACCCTGTCAAATTAAAGACACCCTGTCAAATTAAAGACACCCAGTCAAATTGTAGATACCCAGTCAAAGATACCAAGCATTAGCTGTCGTCTATTGTAGTGTTTTTTACACGCATATCATGAGCTGCCTAATTTTCTGCCATAACTGCAAGCAATTCAATCAGCAAGTTGGTTTCATCACCGCAATTTGCTATAATATCTCGTTTACGCTTTTTGCAAAGCGACGAATTCATGGGATTGTAATGCCTATCGAGACACGGTAAGTCTGGATGGGCAGAGTTTTTCCCTTTTTTTATTCCCATCTCTCACGGTTACATGACCGATAGTAACGGTCATCACTGCCAAAGGACAACAGGAGCAATTATGGTAGCCATTACCTTACCAAACGGCGATATTAAACAATTTGATGGACAAACGTCAGTCATGGAAGTGGCGCAAAGCATCGGCGCAGGGCTTGCCAAAGCCACCGTTGCAGGACGTGTCAACGGCAAATTAGTTGATGCGTGTGACCCGATTAGCGAAGACGCCAGCGTTCAAATCATCACGCCAAAAGACGAGGAAGGTGTGGAAATCATTCGCCACTCGACCGCTCACTTACTGGGTCATGCTGTCAAACAGCTGTACCCTGAGGTGAAGATGGTTATCGGTCCTGTGATTGAAGAGGGTTTTTATTACGATATCTACAGCGAGCGCCCGTTTACCCCAGAAGACATGGAAAAAATCGAAGCGCGCATGATGCAATTGATTAACCAAGATTACGATGTTATCAAAAAAATGACGCCGCGTGACGAGGTTATCAAAGTATTCCAAGACCGTGGCGAGACTTATAAATTACGTCTTATCGAAGATATGCCGAATGAAACCCAAATGGGTTTATACTATCACCAAGAATATGTTGATATGTGCCGTGGACCACACGTGCCCAATACCCGTTTTCTAAAAGCCTTTAAACTCACCAAAATGAGTGGTGCCTACTGGCGCGGTGATGCCAAGAATGAGCAGCTTCAACGTATCTACGGTACCGCTTGGGCAGATAAAAAAGATTTAAAAGCTTATATTCAGCGTATCGAAGAAGCGGAAAAACGCGACCATCGTAAAATCGGTAAAGCGCTTGATTTATTTCATATGCAAGAAGAAGCGCCTGGTATGGTGTTTTGGCATCCCAATGGCTGGACGATGTGGCAAGTGCTTGAGCAATATATGCGAAAAGTACAAAAAGATAACGGCTATCTTGAAATCAAAACCCCGCAAATCGTCGATAGAAGCCTATGGGAAAAATCAGGTCACTGGGAAAATTATGGCGATATGATGTTCACCACCCACAGTGAAAAACGTGACTATGCGATTAAGCCGATGAACTGCCCGTGTCACGTGCAAGTGTTCAATCAAGGGTTAAAATCCTACCGTGACTTGCCATTGCGTCTTGCTGAGTTTGGCTCATGCCACCGTAATGAGCCGTCAGGTTCACTCCATGGCATCATGCGGGTGCGCGGCTTTACCCAAGATGACGCCCATATTTTTTGTAGTAATGAGCAAATCAAACAAGAAGCCCAAGACTTTATCAAGCTTACCCTTGATGTTTATAAAGACTTTGGTTTTGATGACGTGCAAATGAAACTCTCGACTCGCCCAGAAAAACGGGTCGGTGCTGACCAGCTGTGGGACTTGGCAGAAAAAGACTTAGCGGACGCATTGGATAATGCCGGGCTTGACTGGCAGTATCTGCCAGGTGAAGGCGCATTTTATGGACCCAAAATCGAGTTTAGCCTTAAAGACTGTCTTGGCCGCGTATGGCAATGCGGTACCCTGCAGCTTGACTTTAACTTACCAGAGCGATTAGGTGCGGAGTTTGTCAATGAGCAAGGCGAACGTGAGCGCCCTGTGATGCTCCACCGTGCGATTTTGGGGTCATTTGAACGCTTTATCGGTATGCTCATCGAGCATTACGCCGGCTGGATGCCAGTCTGGCTTGCACCGCAGCAAGTCGTGGTGATGAATATTACCGACAACCAAGCCGAAGCCTGTCAAAAAGTCGCCGAACAATTGAATCAAGCCGGACTTCGTGTCATCACCGATTTGCGTAATGAGAAAATTGGCTTTAAAATTAGAGAACGCACCCTTGAACGCATTCCTTATATGATTGTCATGGGTGATAAAGAAGTAGAAAGCAACCAAGTTAACGTCCGTACTCGCGAAGGTGACAACCTTGGCGTGATGAGTATCGACGCCTTTATCGACTTGGTTAACCAAGCGACCGCCCAAAAAGGGCGCGTCAAATCAAAAACAGCGTAGGAGTAAGTATTATTAAGAGTTCAAACCGATTAGACATCAACGAGGAAATTCGTGCCAAAGAGGTACGCTTAGTCAAAGAAGACGGCGAACAAGTTGGTGTTGTGGATATAAAAACGGCTTTGCAGGCCGCCCGTGATGCTGAGTTGGATTTGGTCGAGATAGTACCAGACGCTCAGCCTCCTGTTGCCAAAGTGATGGACTACAGAAAATATCTGTACGACCAAAAACAAAAAGCCAAAGAAGCCAAAAAGAACCAAAAACAAACGCAGCTTAAAGAAATCAAATTGCGTCCTGGCACGGAAGAAGCCGACTATCAAGTCAAACTTCGTAAAATCCGTGAGTTTTTGGAAGACCAAGACAAAGTCAAAGTCACCATTCGCTTCCGTGGTCGTGAGATGGCTCACCAACAAATTGGCTTGCAGCAGCTTGAAAAAGTCATTGCCGATACGACCGATGTTGCCAATGTTGAACAACAACCAAAAGTTGAAGGTCGGCAAATGGGTATGCTACTTGGACCTACCAAGAAAAAATAATCAGCAAACCCGACTCTATAAAAAACCACATTAACCTATGTGGTTTTTTTATTGGCGTGTTGACGCATTGATAAAAGTTTAAGCTGTTAAATGACTGTATTTTTAAATCGCTGTATTTTTAGATTATTATATTTTTAAATCACGGTATTCGGGGTGCTTTTGCAGATAGCTTGCCACATACGAGCAGGCTGGCACGACTTTTTTACCTTGCTTGCGGGCATAGTCTAGCGCGTGCTTGGTGAGCTCCCCTGCAATACCGCGCCCGCCAATGGCGTCTGGCACAATGGTATGGTCATATACGATGACATCACCATTATCCACATAGCTTATATAGGCAGTAGTGCCGTCAACGGTGGTTTCAAAGCGTTGTGATTGCTGGTTATGGTGAATCGATAACTGTAAATCCGACATGGTTGTCTCCTTGTGTGTTTTTTTGTCTACTATGCTATCTGTGACTTAGTTATTTGTCGCTTAGTTATTTGCCGTTTGATAGTAGCACAACCACTTTCCATGACTTGTAAAAGTTTTTGCCTATTCGGTATGGGCTTTGCAAATGATTTTTCGCTAGGCTTTTACCTTGCCCCACCCCGTTAACAATGCGATAATAAGCGGTTAAATCTTACCATTTTTCAAATTTTTTGGCGTGGATGATACGCCTTACCTTCACTTGCTACTAGCTAATTTAAACAGGAAAAACATGGCTCAATATATTTATACCATGAACAAGGTATCAAAAATTGTTCCACCCAAACGGGAAATCCTAAAAGACATCAGCCTGTCTTTTTTTCCCGGTGCAAAAATCGGTGTGCTGGGTCTCAACGGTGCCGGTAAATCAACACTTCTTAAAATCATGGCAGGCGTGGACACCGAGTATAATGGTGAAGCGCGTGCGCAAGCGGGTATCAAGATTGGCTACCTTGCCCAAGAACCGCAGCTAGACCCTGCCAAAGACGTGCGTGGCAATGTAGAAGACGGTGTGCGTGAAGCCCTAGATGCCCTTGCCCGCCTTGATGAAATCTATGGCGAGTATGCCCTACCCGATGCCGACTTTGACAAACTTGCCGCCGAACAAGGCAAGATGGAAGACATCATCCAAGCGTGGGACGCCCATAACCTCAACAACCAACTAGAAAAAGCCGCCGATGCGCTGCGCCTACCCGCGTGGGATGCCGACGTGAGCAAATTATCGGGTGGTGAAAAACGCCGCGTCGCCCTGTGCCGTCTATTGCTATCCAAACCTGATATGCTGCTATTGGACGAACCAACGAACCACTTGGATGCCGAATCAGTCGCTTGGCTGGAGCATTTCTTGAAAGACTATAGCGGCACTATTGTAGCGATTACCCATGACCGCTATTTCCTTGATAATGTTGCCGAATGGATTTTGGAGCTTGACCGTGGCTATGGCTACCCGTACCAAGGCAACTATACCGAGTGGCTAGAGCAGAAAAACAAGCGTATCGAGCAAGAGCAAAAACAAGAAGAAGCCTTTGCCAAAGCGCTGAAACAAGAGCTTGAATGGGTGCGTAAAAACCAAAAAGGTCAGCAAGCCAAGTCTAAGTCTCGCTTGCAACGTTTTGAGGAATTAAACTCCAAAGAGTTCCAACAACGTAACGAAACCGCGGAAATCTACATTCCACCAGGACCACGTCTTGGTAACAAAGTCATCGAAGTCAACAACATCAGTAAATCATTTGGTGACCGTTTGCTATACGAAAACCTATCCTTCACTGTGCCACCGATGGCGATTGTGGGGATTATCGGACCCAATGGCGCGGGTAAAACGACCTTGTTCAACATGATTACAGGCAAAGACAAGCCAGACACGGGCACAGTTGAAGTCGGTGAATCAGTGAAAGTGGCGTATGTCGGACAGGTACGCGATGAGCTTGACGACAAAAAAACCGTGTGGGAAGAAGTCTCCGACGGTCTTGATATGATTACCGTGGGCGAATACACCACGCCTAGCCGTGCCTATATCGGACGCTTTAACTTTAAAGGTCAAGACCAACAAAAACTGGTCGGTAGCCTGTCGGGTGGTGAGCGTAACCGTCTGCAACTTGCCAAAACCTTAAAACAAGGGGCAAACGTGCTGTTACTCGATGAGCCATCAAACGACCTTGATGTTGAGACGTTGCGCGCGCTTGAAGATGCGGTGGAAGTGTTCCCTGGTACGGTGATGGTGGTGTCGCATGACCGCTGGTTCTTAGACCGTATTGCCACCCATATTTTGGCGTTTGAGGATGAGGGTCCGATTTGGTTTGATGGTAACTATTCTGAGTTTGAAGCGTATCGCAAAAAACAATTGGGGGCAGATGCCGAGCCAAAACGCATGAAATATAAAAAGATTGCGAAATAGTTAAAGTATGGATTTTTTATTCATAAATAAGCTTTTTCGATAGTGGAAAAGCTTATTTATTTTATAGGAAAAATTATTAATATATTGAGGAATACATGAAAAGATTTGACAATAGAAATATTTTTCAACATGAAATGAATAAAGGTATTAATTTATTTCTAGGAGCTGGATTTTCTATCCTTGCAAAGAATAGTGCAGATGAATTTTTACCAGTTGGCAATAAACTTTCTGATAAAATTTTTGAAGATAAAGAATTGAATATTGATAAAAAATTTAGAGCACTAAGTTTATCTAAAGTTTCTACTATTATCGAAAGTACTAATAAAGATTCTTTTCAAAAATTTCTAAGAAAAGAATTTACTGTAAAAAGTTTTGACAAACTATATTTTTCAATCGTAAAACTCAATCCCAAATCAGTTTATACAACAAATATTGATAACTTAATCAAAAAAATCTATGAGAAGGTAGAAGGTAAATATATTAATGATGTAACTTTTAATGGAGAAATACCAAATGATAGTTTAGCAGTTAATTTTTCCGCCTTACATGGAAACGTAGAATATGAAAATAGAGATTTAATATTTGATGTGGCATCTATTAACAATGCCTACACTTCAAATCCAAGAATTTGGCATCAATTAGGATTAGATTTCGAGAGATTTTCGACACTTTTTTGGGGTTATCAATTAGCTGATTCTGGTGTTATTCAAGCTCTTACTTCTTCCAACCTAACAAATAATGATAGTCATAAAAACAAATGGATAATTCTTCGAAATGAAGATTCAGATCATGGAACTATAGCTTATTTTGAAGCTTTGAAGTTCAATATTATTATTTCAGACACTAAGGAATTTCTTGAATATTTATCTAATATAAACATTGTAGATAACTCACAGAGCTTTAATTCAAATGATAAAGTATTAGAAAAAATTTCTAAGAATCTTGTTCCAAAAAATAATAAAAACTTAACTGTCAGACCAATAATTCAATTTCTCAAAGGAAACCCTCCTACTTGGTTTGATATTTTCTCTTCTAATATTATTAAGACTTCTCACTTCGACATATTAAAAAATTACGTTTATTCTAATAAAAATCTAATTATCGAGGGAGCCCCTGTCTCAGGTAAAACGACTTTAATGATGCAACTAGCAATCACTGTCGATTATGATATTAAACTTATTTTCGATAATATTTCTTTTGAAAAAGCTGAACTCGTAAAAAATATTCTTAAGGATAAAAGAGCAATTGTATTTATAGACAATTTTAGTGATTCATTACAAGCTTTTAATCTTTTAGCTATGCAAAAAAAATATAAAGTTAGTAGGGGTTGAAAGAACTCATAATTTTTCAGTTATTTCTCATCTTATTGATTCGACTAAATTCAATTTCCATAATGTGACTGCTCTAAGCGATTCAGATTTACAAGAAATTTACAATCATCTCCCGATTTCAGATAGAAAAAGCACGTTAAGAAGAGAGATTAACAAGAATTATGATAAAGACACTATCTTTGAGTTTATTAGAAATAATGTTAAAGGTAACTCTATACAAGATAGATTTAAAGAGGTATTTAATGAGTTCAAAAATGTAGATGAAAGATTATCAGAATTTTTAGTTCTTATTGCTTACACGCATCGTTGCCGTGTTCCAATATCCTTTGATATGTTGTTTAGTTATTTTAAAGATGAAATTAACAGCTACAAAGAAATTTATGAATTGCGAGAGCATCTCGATAATATAGTGAAAGACTATAAAGATTACTCTGGTGATTTACAGCTAGAACCACAAGACTATTATTATCCTAGGTCTTATTTTATAGCGGAAACAATTATTAATGTAGTCGAAGCACATATACTAAAAAAAGTTCTTCTTAAAACTTTAGAAGCAGTACCAAATGTAAGAATCCCTTTTTATGATACATATCATAAATACGCCTATGATAAAAAATTAGCAGTTAAAGCTTTCCCCAATTTTAAAGAAGGTATTGCTTTTTACGAGTTAGCTTATGAAAGAGATTTTAATAATCCTTATGTTCTCCAACAGGGAGCTCTTTATCTCGCACAAAAAAAACAGTTCACCAAAGCTTTTGAGTGGATTGATAGGGCTATAACTCAAACTAATAACAGATATTTTTCAATTAGAAATTCACACGCCATTATTTTATTTGATGCTAATATTAATGCTCAAGAGGATATTGATACAAAATCTCAATTAGATGATAGTATGGATATTCTCGAACGCTGTTTTAATGATGATAATAGAAAAGTGTTTCATGCTATAACTTATGCAGAACAAGCAATTAAATATTATAAACGTTATGGTGATAGTAAAGCTAAAGAATATGTATTAACAGCAATCAAGTGGATTAAATTAGAACAAAAAAATAGCAGAGTGGATAGAAATTTAACTTTTAAACTGAAAGATTTAGAAAAGTTAATTTGAATTTGAGAAAGTTCTAAAATCTTTTTAAAAAACAAAAAAACCAACTCTTAAAGTTGGTTTTTTTATTCAGATTTAAAATTAAAACAACACCCGTACACGGATAGTTTCTGGAATGTTCTTGAGTGCTTCAACCGCTTGCGCAGAATCGCCGCTACCCACATCCATCACCAGATATCCCACATCTTCTTCAGTCATCAGGCTTTGGGCAAAGATATTGATATTGGCATCGGCAAAGGATTTGTTAATTTGTGACAACACGCCAGGCACGTTTTTGTGGATATGGAGCAAACGATGCGTGCCTTCTTTTTGTGGCATACTAACATTTGGGAAGTTCACTGAGGTTGCAGTATCACCCATATCAGAGTAACGCACAAATTTTTCTGCCACTTCAAGACCGATATTGGCTTGGGCTTCTTGGGTGGAGCCACCGATATGCGGTGTCAAAATCACATTGTCAAACGCGCGCAGTGGTGATTCAAATTCTTCATCCGCTGATTTTGGCTCTTTGGGGAACACGTCAATCGCCGCGCCCAAGATATGACCGCTTTGCAGGGCTGCTGCCAGCGCATCAATATCCACACATTTGCCACGCGCCGCATTAATAAGATGCGCGCCTGGCTTCATGGCAGCCAATTCTGTGGCGGTAATCATGTTACGCGTACTTGGTAAATCTGGCACATGCAAGGTGACCACATCGGCTTTACCAAGCAGTTCTTCTAGGCTTCCCACTTGGGTGGCGTTGCCCAGTGGCAATTTGGTAACCACATCATGATAGATGACTTTCATCCCAAGGCTTTCAGCGAGTACCGATAACTGAGTACCAATAGAGCCATAACCCACGATACCCAAAGTTTTGCCGCGCACTTCATAGCTGTCTTTGGCAGATTTGTTCCAGCCGCCACGATGTACCACTGCGTTTTTTTCAGGGATACCGCGCATCAGCATGATGATTTCGGCAAGGACAAGCTCCGCGACAGAGCGGGTGTTAGAGTAAGGGGCGTTAAAGACAGGGATACCCAGCTCACGGGCAGCTTCCAAGTCCACTTGGTTGGTGCCAATACAAAAACAGCCAATGGCGATGAGCTTTTCGGCTTTTTCTAAAATATCGCGGGTCAAATGGGTGCGAGACCGAATACCGACAAAATGGGCGTCTTTGATTTTCTCGATAAGCTCTTCGGGGTCTAAGGCGGTTTTGATGTTCTCAACATTGTGATAGCCCGCCTCTGACAGCACTTTAAAAGCATTGTCATGCAAGCCTTCAAGCATCAAAAAGCGGATTTTGTCTTTCTCAAGTGATAGATTTTGTGCCATAACAACCCCTAGTCAGTATTTTTAGTCAATTATCCTATCACACTTGCTGGGTTTTTTGTGGTGAAATTCCAGCAAGATGGCATGATTTTTTTGTCGCAGGGGTAAAAAATTCTTCATCAATCCCCAGTGTTTTTGTCAAAATTTATGCCGTTAGTTATGCTATGATAGAGCCTCAAAAACCTTTTCAATCTGTATAAAAATATGGGTAAAAGCCACGCCATGACTGCTAATCAGACCGCCATCAATACGCTCATTGATCAATTACACCAGCAAGGATTTGACGACAGCCAAATCAAAACCGATGCGGACAGTTTGGGCTTTTGGGGCAAAGATTGGACCAAGCATTTTGAGCCCAATGCCAGCGCCATTGTCTTCCCAAAATCCACCCAGCAAGTGCAAGCCATCGTAAAGCTATGTAATGAGCTTAACATCGTCATTACCCCAAGCGGTGGACGGACGGGTCTATCTGCAGGGGCAGTTGCCGCCAATGGCGAGGTGGTGATTAGCCTTGATAAAATGCACCAAGTATTGGGCTTCTACCCTGCTGACCGTATGGTGGAAGTGGAAGCCGGTATCGTCACCAAAGCGCTGCAAGACTTTGCCCAGCAGCAGGGGTTATACTATCCGGTGGACTTTGCGTCAGCCGGTTCAAGCCAGCTTGGCGGCAATATTGGCACCAATGCCGGCGGTATCAAGGTCATCAAATACGGCATGACCCGCAACTGGATTTTGGGCATGACCGTAGTGACAGGTAAAGGTGATATTTTGCACCTCAATAAAGGCATGATAAAAAATGCCACCGGTTATGACTTGCGTCATTTGTTTATCGGGGCAGAAGGCACCTTAGGCATTGTCACTGAAGTGCAAGTCAAGCTAGAGCGTCAGCCCAAAAACCTAACCGTCATGGTGCTTGGCGTGCCAGAGTTTGCCAATATCATGCAAATCTTGTCAGCCTTTCAAAGCAAAATGGATTTGACCGCGTTTGAATTTTTTGATGATGTCGCCGTTGATAAATTACTTGCCACAGGGCATGTACAAAAACCGTTTGAAACCGATGCGCCGTTTTATGCGCTACTCGAATTTGAAGCGCCCTACGAGCCGATTATGGACATGGCGATGCAGATTTTTGAAGACTGTATGAGCGAAGGTTGGGTGCTTGATGGGGTGATGAGTCAATCGATTCACCAAGCCCAAGAGCTATGGAAACTGCGCGAGTATATCTCTGAGACCATCTCGGTATTTACCCCGTACAAAAATGACATCTCCGTGCTCATCAGCCGCGTGCCAGAGTTTATCGCAGATATCGATGCCATTGTTAGCCAAAACTATCCGGATTTTCAAGTGTGCTGGTTTGGGCATATCGGCGATGGTAATTTACACTTAAATATTTTAAAACCAGAAAACCTTAGCAAAGATGAATTTTTCGAAAAATGCCAAGTGGTCAACAAGTACGTGTTTGAAACGGTGCAAAAATACAACGGCTCTATCTCAGCCGAGCATGGCGTTGGCATGACCAAAAAGCCGTATCTTAATTACACCCGTCCTGATGAAGAAATTGATTATTTACGCGCCATCAAGCAAGTCTTTGACCCCAATGGGATTATGAATCGTGGTAAGATTTTCGACTAGATAACACTGTTACAAAAAAGGGATACAAAAAAAAATACAAAAAAAGACCTTAATTGAGGTCTTTTTTTTGTCGCTCACAGGGTTAGATTTTATTCACATTCATCGTGTCTGGCATGTTAACAATCGGTTTGAGTAGTTCAATGGCATCGGCGACAGTATTACAAACGATTAATCGCTGTAAATCTTCTGGCTTCATAAAGCCTTGCTCAGCGGTAAAGTGTAGATGTTCAATCAATTTGTCATAAAAACCATTGATATTGAGAATAATCATCGGCTTTTCATGTTGATATAGCTGTCGCCAAGTGGCAATTTCCATGATTTCCTCAAGGGTGCCAAGCCCACCTGGCAAGGTAATAAATGCACTGGCGTACTCTGCCATGATGGCTTTACGGGTATGCATGGTATCGGTCAAATGCAAACGCGTCAGCCCACCATGCGCCACTTCTCGATCCATCATAAATTCGGGAATCACACCCACGGCAATGCCGTTTTTTTCAATCACACCATCGGCAACCGCGCCCATACAGCCAATCACCGCACCGCCATACACCAGACCTAACCCCGCTTCAACCAATGCCCTGCCCAATTCATACGCTGATTGGACATAGACAGGGTCATTGCCTTTGCGAGAGCCGCAGTACACAGCGACTAAGGGAACATCAATATCATGAAGTTTGACAATTTGTGCAATATCGCTCATTTCTTTACTAGTAATAATATCTACGGGTGTCATGCTTTTTCCTTTTAATGTGTTGTCATTATGGGTCAATCATCCTACAAATTCGTGAACGCATCCTAGTCGCAGCGTATCTCATTTTGGCTACATTTGGCGCATAGGCATTATAATTGGTGCAGTTGGCGAAAAATAAAGCAATGGCTGTTAAAAAGCCGTCAATGAAAGGTTGAATAAGAGAGCTTCAATAAGAACGACTGGATAACAAAAATAGGCTATCAAAAGCCATCAAGGAGACCACCTAGGTATGATGGTCATCGGCAGTCTCTGGCACAGATGGGCGTAACTCAGTGAGCGCTGCAGCATAACCATGTTTGCCAGATTGCTTCAGCCAAGCGCTTGCTTTGTCAGCATCGGCAGCGATGCCATTGCCACTGGCATAGATGTTGGCAAGAAAATATTGGACTTGCGCCTGTCCAAGCTCGCTCGCCATTTCGTATTGGCTGATGGCGTTGTCACAATCGACAATGATAGTTTCACCGATGTCATCACTACTGTCATTGAGATACGGATTGCCACCTTGGTACAGCCAGCCTAACGCAAGATAGGCAGGGCGAAAACTTTGATTGGCGGATTTTTCTAGCCATTCCAGTGCCGTTTCAGTACAAACATGATTGCCACCGAGCCCATATAAAAAAGCCAATCCCATATTGTATTCGGCTTTGGCATGACCGAGTAGTGCCGCTTGCTCAAAAAAGTTAAAGGCGCGTTTTAAGTCCGCCTGAATAATCGCAACACCTCGCGCAAAAATCGCGTCACTATCAGGATGGACGGGCACATCATCGTCATCAAAATTGATGGGCTGGCTTTGGGGAGTGAATACATCGTCAATAGTAAAGTCAGGCGTCGTATCTGATGCCGCTTGATGCGCTAAATTATCGCCCACCCTGTAATTCTCTGGCATTCTGCTAGTTGGCGTTGTGCTAGCTGGCGTGGTATTAGGTATCAGCTTTTGGGCAAATTTATCTGCCGCTAAACGTGCCATCGCTTGTGGATGGTTTTGATAAGCCGCTTGGTGGTACCAAAAATGCGCCAAATCATCATTGTGCTTGAGCCCGCCCAGTCCTCTCTCATAAGCGATACCAAGATTGTATTGGGCAACCGCTTCGCCTTGTTCTGCTGCTTGGATAAACAGTAAAATCGCCTTTTTGCTATCCTGCGCTAAGCCTTTGCCTGTCAAATACAGCATCGCCAAACGTACTTTGGCTTCGGTAAAACCCAATTCGCTAGCGGTTTGGTAGCAATGTATGGCTTTATTCAAATCCTGCTGGTAGCCCAAGCCTTGTTCAAACAATAGACCCAGATAAGTTTGCGCAGCAGGGTGTGACTGCTTGGCAGCATTGAGCCAATAAAACCCTGCGCTGCGGTAATTTTGTACCACGCCGATACCTTGGGCATAATAAAGCCCAGTCTGATATTGCGCTTCGGCATCGCCTGTCTGCGCCAATTGATAAGACTGTGAAAACGCTTGGGCTTGCTGTTCATATTCAGACGTTGGGGGCATACCGCATTCCGCGAAATTTAATAGGGTCAAAAGGTTTATATTGCGTCTGTTTATAGTGGCTGATACAACACGCCGACCAACAACACCGTGATATCCTTCGCTGCTGGGGCAATCTGTACAGTATCAAGTGCTATTGACTGAGCATCATACGTGCTTGCCAAGCTGTCGATTTGGCTTTGTAACTGCTGCCCAATGCTGTCTAACTCCTGCTGCAGCTGCTGGCGAATCGCATCAAGCTCTGCGACACTTTGTTTGTTGGCATTAATATCGCCCACCGAGTTCATGGCACGTTTGACGTTATTGATATTGGTCTGTGACAACGCTTTGCGCCCCATAAATGCGCCTAAGACCGCAGAACCAATACTGACCCCTGCATCAAGCCAGCCTTTGCTTGACTCGGCGGCTTGTTGTTGATATTTTTCATTGGCGGCTTGCAGTTTTTTGGCTAGCGCATCTTGTTTTTTAGCAAAGCTATCACGCAGCTGGGCGATGGCCATATCACGCTGTTCATGCAGCGGTACGATGAGCCGATTACGGAAGGCTTCTTCGCTCTCTGCCACTTCGCTATACAGCTTTAAACTATCGACATACCACAGGTTTAACACTTGCTGCTGACGGATGGCTTCTTTCACATCTTTTTCCCAAGCTTTCCATGATGCCTTCTCGATCGCTTGGGTAGGCAGTTGCTTGAGCACAGCGGGTTGGTGCGGAACCGATTGTAACTGCTCAAAGGTCAAATCACTTAAAATCGCTTGATGCCAATCTACCACCAACGGCGGCTCACCAAATGCTGTGGTTAATAATAGCTGCTGCTGACTTTGAGCGCCTGACTTTTTGTCATTAAAAAATACCCGCGCATAGGCAAAGGCAGTAGGCTCATAGAAGGTTTGACCATCGCCCGCCATGTCTTTGGGTGCATAATACAAGCCCACATCTTTGGGCAAGGCAGGCGGCTGACTCATGGTGCTTGCTAATGGATTGATGGCAGGCGTGGTGGCTTGCGTTTGCGCTGGGTAGGTAGGGGTGGCTTGGCTATTGGCTTTGAGCTGTGCTATGGCTTGTTTGCTAAGCGGCCCTGATAGGTAGTTGAGCGTGAAGCGGGTGCTAAAAATCACAGGGCTGGCGTCATGCACATTGTGCAGTAAAAATTGGCGTTTACCGAGTTTATCAAACCACGCATTGAGCGCCGCTTTGTCCAGTCCACTGCTGCCGCTGGCAGAGAGCAAGCCATCCATCACCCGTTCACGGTCTTGGGCAGTCTGCAACCGTCCGATAAACCAAGTACCCGCATTGGATAAGGCTTTGTAGTCCAAGTCCACTGGGTTTTGGGTCGATAACACAAGCCCCAAACCAAATGCACGCGCTTGTTTTAGTAGGGTCAATAGCAATACTTTGGTCGGTGGATTGCCAATCGGCGGTAAATAGCCAAACACTTCATCCATGTACAAAATTGCCCGCAAAGTTGAGGTGCCTTGCTGACGGCGCATCCAGCCCAATAAATTGGTGAGTAACAAGGTGACAAAAAATAAACGTTCGTCATCGGATAGATGCGCAATATTGAGCACACTGGTTTGTGCTTTGCCGTTTTTATCATAAAACAGTGCGCCAGCATCCAGCGGCATGCCTTTGAGCCAGCTGGCAAAACTCGGTGATGCCAAAAGCGTGTTGAGCTTCATCGCCAGTGCGCCACGGTCTTTATCCGCAAACACTTGTGACAGCGGCAGGATGCCGATTTTGTCGAACGGTGGCGTTTGGATTTGGGTAATCAAATCCACCAAGGTTAAAGTTTGGTTGTTGTCCCAGGCATTTTTAAGTAGCTGTGCCAAAAACACATGCTCTGGGGCAAGGTTATCCCCATCGACTTTTAATAGCACCAATAGTGCCGACACTGTCGCATCGATATACTCAGCATAACCTTCGCTATCTTGTTTGACACTATCGGGCGGCGGCACGAGATTGCCCAGTAGGGCAATCGGTAAGCCATTCTCGCTACCTGGGGTATAGACACTGACACGATTGGCGGCTTTGAGTGCTTGCACACGCTCCGGGGTTTGAAAACTTTTGCCAAGCCCTTGTTGCCAGTTTTCTGCGGTTTGCTTGGCGAACTCTGCCACGCTCATACCCGCTTGACTTGCCATGCCGCTATCAATCCACGGCTCAAAGTCACTGGCTGCCAAATTTGGGAACGTCAATGCCAAATTGCCCAAGTCACCTTTGGGGTCAATCGCAATCACCGGAATATTATCCAGCGCAGCTTCTTCCATTAAGCTAATCCCCAAACCCGTCTTACCCGAGCCCGTCATCCCGATAATCACCGCATGGGTGGTTAAGTCAGCTGCATCATATAGGGTTGCTTGACCTTGTGTAGGCTCTGGGTACACGTCTTGACCGAGATAAAATTGACCGATACTATCAGCAATATTATTGGTGAGCGTTGGCATGGGATTCCCTCAAAATTTTTATAAGTAATGATTGATCGCCAACATGACGACTGGTCTAATTGTCTAATTGTCTAATTGTCTAACGACCTGAGTCGCGGTATGTCGGTTTCATTATATGTAAAATTTTATCATTACGCCTAGCAAAATTTGTAGATTCCTTTGTCGAGCCTTAACACAATTTTTTAGCGCCGCAAAGATAATGCTTGATAATTTTTGATACCAAATTTTGAAGTTTACCCGCTTACTGTTGGGTATTAAAAGCTGAGCAATAAAAAAAGCGATGGGTGACATCGCTTTTGGTGGGATTGCATCATCGCAATATGTTAATTAAGTTTAAAACTACTTTATAAAAATCATCTTGTCAGCGATTTCGTTGCCGCTTGGGTCATTGTCTAATTGGTAATATTGACGAAGCAATTGCCCCACATCGCCCAATAGCGCAGCCAAGCTATCGATGTGTCGATTGGCTTTAATACCCTCGATAGCCTTGTCGCACATCGCTTGCCACATGGTTGGCATCACATGGCTATTAATACCTCTATCGGCGACAATCTCCAAACGCCGCTCACAGATATTAAGATACACCAACACTCCAGTATTATCCTGCGTATCCCAGACGCGATAATCCCCAAAAACTTCGATTGCTCTGTCTCGGCTGTTTTGTAGCCGTGCGGACGAAATAGGCAAATGATTCTCAATCACTAGCACGACTTCGCCACGATGCCCCTGCTCAGCTTCGGTAATTGCTTGATTTAGCTGTTGTTGGGCAGTGGGTGTTAACCAACGATTGTGCAGGCTAGGTATAAACGCAACTTGACGCCACCATCTAGCCCAACTTGGCACAGTGGAAGTGACTGTCGCCATCGGTGAGGTGTAAGCAATGGTTTCTTCGTTAGCACCATTCGTTGCAATTATTGGGTCATTTGTGCTCATGAAAATTCCATAAAAAATAATGAAGTATATAGTTGATGATAAGGGGTAAATTTAAAATAATTTTTTATTAACTAGCCGATTACTGACTACCGATTACCAGTCGCCACCAGCGCCGCCACCGCCAAAGCCGCCACCGCCGCCACTAAATCCACCACCGCCAAAGCCGCCACCACCGAATCCACCGCCGCCACCCGGTAGGAAGACAACCCCACCGCCACCTCTACCCCCGCGACCACCGCCACCTCGAAAGAGCAAGAATAAAAAGACAATGAATGCGACAAACATACTGCCCAGTAACCCTGCACCAAAGATTGTACCCAGCGTTACAATGCCACCTGCTGTAGCGATAGAACCAAAAAAGCGCCCTAATATACTGGTCAAAATCATACCAGCGACAAAGCCAAAAAAGCCTAGGAAAATAAGCGGTATTCCGCCTTCTTGATTTGACTGAGCATTGCTATTGGCATTGGTATTGACTCGATTGGCATCGGCTTGCTTTAAAATAGCAGGATCGGTCGTCAAGCGTTCTTCAATGCGATTAATCCCCGCTGTGATACCCCCGGCATAATCGCCTTGTTTAAATCTTGGGGTTATATCATCGCTAATAATGCGTTTAGCAACGGCATCAGGAATGGTACCTTCAAGACCATAGCCCGTCAAAATGTACATTTTACGGTCATTGACAGCAACAACCATCAACAGACCTTGATCGGTGTCTTTTTTGCCCAGTTTCCAGCGGTCAGCAACTTTCATTGAATAGTCAAAAATATCTTCGCCATTGGTGGTGGGTACAATGACTACGGCTGCTTGCGCCAAACCGCGGTCATTAAGACTACGCAGTTTGGTTTCAATCGCTTGTTTATCACTGGCAGATAGAATTCTTGCTTCATCAATGACAGGGTTATTTAGGATTAGTTTATCAGCGGCAACAGGAGCTTGGGTTGATTGCTTGGATGTAGTAGTCGTTTGGGCATTGGCGGTAGCTGTTGCCTGATTGCTATTTGTCTGATTGCCAGTTGCTTGAGTATTGACCCCTGGTATCGGCAGTGCATCATTGCCTAACGTCTCTTTAATTGCATCATTATTGAGTACAGCATCATTGAGCGCTTCATTGGTTTGTGCGGTTTTGGCGATCGCAACCATGTCCTCAACACTATGATCTTGTAACGCCGGCTTAGCGGTCACGGTTGCGGAATTGGCTGTCGCTGTGGCAGTTTCTGCAACGGCTGCCATAGGCATCGCAAGCCCAATGCCCAGGGTCAGTGCAGTGAAGGTGCTTAATAGCAACCGCTTGGCTAAAAAACCAGATGACAATTTTTGCGGCTGTTTATGGGAGCGCTGTAAATTGGGCTGTGTCTGTGCAATATTCAATGACACCTGTGTTTCCTCAAAGTATGCAATTTTTTTATTATAATGTAGTCAATTCAACAACTATTTTAAAAAATTAAAAAATTAGTCTGACAATTGATGCAAATCTTATCAATTGAGCCTGCCACCAACTGATAGCAGACTATTTAAAAAATCTTCTTAACTTTTAACTCTTAACCCTACAATTAACAATAGTGAATTAGGGTTTCGCTGTCGCGGTAGCCGAATTATTTACAGGCTGACCACCGGCATTGGCAGTGTTACCATTGTTTTGCACTGGTTGACCGCCCGCATTTGCGGTGTTGGTATTATTATTGCCAAAATCAACGGTTGGTGCAGTGGAGATTTGCGCCTCATTAGCCACGGTAAAGTTTGGACGGGTATGCATACCAAACACTTTTGCGGTGATATTGGTCGGGAATTGGCGTACGGTAGTGTTATAAGTTTGGACGTCTTGGATATAACGACCACGTGCCACGGTAATGCGGTTTTCGGTGCCTTCAAGCTGTGCTTGTAACTCTTGGAATTGCTTGTCCGCTTTTAGGTCAGGATAGCGCTCCGACACTGCCATCAAGCGCGACAATGCACCGCCCAATTGATCTTGCGCTTGTTGATAGCGTTGGAAAGCTGCTGGGTCATTGAGTACATCGGCACTCACATTAATAGTCGTTGCTTGTGAGCGCGCTTGTGTGACTTGGGTTAAGGTCGCTTGCTCGTGCTGCGCATAACGCTCAACGACTTTTACCAAGTTGGGAATCAAGTCAGCACGGCGCTGATACTGGTTGACTACTTCTGACCATGACGCGTTGATTTGCTCATCTTGCGCTTGCATAGAGTTATAACCACAACCAGTCAGATTGGCAGAACCCACCACCAACGCTGCGGCTAATAAGGTGTTTTTTACTGTGGTATTGAATGGTTTCATAAGTTTTCCTCAAAAATAAATTAAATAAAGTGATATCTAGGTTTTTGAAAATTATGAAGCTATGTGCGGATACTGTAAATTTACGTTTTGTATAGTGCTGTATGGTTTTGTATCAAACCGCAGCCCCAAGAAACCACGCTTATAAACCCCCGCTTGGCTTGGTTGAAAGATGCCCTGTCAGTATGCCATAAAAAAAGACCAGCCAACGCTGATCTTTTTGATTACTTACATTATTCGCTAAAAAATTATTGCTGGGCAGCTTCAATTTGAATGACTAATTTCACCTCTTTACTTACACCCATTTTGACATAACCATCAATCCCCCAATCGGTACGGTCAATCGTGGTTTCAAAATCACCACCGTACACATATGCCATGAGTAACGGACTTGGATAGCTATTAAATTTGCTCGCTGTCAAAGTGATAGGTCGAGTTTTTTTAAGCAAAGTTAAATTGCCTTTAATTTGGTGTAATTTACCCTTTTTAAAGATAAATTTAGTAGAGGTAAAGTGGGCAGTTGGATATTTATTAGCATTAAAAAAGTCTTTACTTTTTAAGTCTTTATCAAACTCCTTATGACCTGTTTGCAATTTTTCCAACGGAATATCAAGGTCAATTTGCCCTGTTTGATTGTCGGGGTCAAATACCATGTCGCCTTCCAAGCCATAAAACCCACCATGATTGGTTGAGGTACCAAAATGGTCAATGCTAAATCGCACATTGGTGTGCATCGGGTCGAGTTTATAGTTGATTGAATCAGATTTGACGATTTTTTTGCTTACTGCTTTTGCACCTAAACTGAAAGTTTTAGCCAAGGCTTTTTTGGTCAAAATGGCAGTGGTTGCTACACCCGCAAGTTTGGCAAGTGTCCCTAAGTTGTTAGTTTTATCTGTCATGAACTTTCCTTTTATTATTAATCGTTAAAAATTTCTTTGGTTTGAACATTTTAACTTATCAATTGAATCAAGCTGTGCAAAGTGTGTTGGCAAAGTTCAGCATTTGTGAAAGTATCTATCGTAAAAACGTAAAAAAGCCAATGCGTTAACATTGGCTTTTGGGTAACGCTAAGCAAGCTTACTGTTGTACAGCTTCAACTTGGATATTGAGTTTGACATCTTTAGCAAAACCCATTTTGACATAGGTATCCATGCCCCATTTGGTGCGGTCAATGGTAGTCTCAAAATCACCGCCACATACTTGCGCATTTTTTAGCATTGGGCTGTTGTAGCAGTTAAATTTAGTGGCTTTTAGGCTGACTGGGTTGGTTTTGCCCAATAGCGTCAAGTTACCGTCAACTTTCGTTACTTTGCCATTTTTGAAATGGAATTTGGTTGATTTAAAATTAGCCGTTGGGTATTTTTCAGCGTTGAAGAATTCGGCTGATTTTAAATGGTTGGTAAAATGTTCGTTACCCGTGTCAAGGTTATTGACAGGAATGTCAACGTTGATGCTGCCTGTATTCTTGGCTGGGTTGTAGTTCAAGTCACCCGTTACGCCGTAGAAACCGCCTTGGTTGGTCGTTGTACCGAAGTGATCAATCGCAAAACGTACATTGGCATGGTTTGGGTCTAGTTTGTAGCTGGTGCTGTTGCTTGGCTTAACTTTTTCTACTTTGGCGGTTTTAGGCGCTTTTGTGGTCACTGCAGGTTGAGCCGCGGTTTCACCAACTTTTTGCGTTTCACCGTTTTGCGAGATAACCAATTCTGCATTGGCAAATTGTGTGGCTAACAACGCTGTGATAGCGGTAGTGGCTAAAAGTTTGCTATTCATGGGATTTTCCTCGATATATTATAAGAACTGTGTGAGCTTACAAGACATTGTTAATGAAACTTAACTTATTCTATGTAGGGTTAAGTTATTATAACATATACTTTTCCCTTGTTATCGTGTATTGTTTGTAAATTGTTGCTAGTTTTTGACCGAGCCAAGATTTTCACCGTAACAGCCTTTATTGCCTTAGGCGGGTTAGATTGGGTCATTAAAAAAGGACAGCTTTTGCCATCCTTTTATAAAAAAATCAACTATGTTAACTTTTATCTTACCTTTTATCTTAAAAATGCCCGAGCATTTCTAAACATCCGCATCCATGCCCCGTCATTATCCCAAGCTTCAGGCTTCCAACTGTGGTTATATGCCATCAAATTGCGCTCTGGGTGTGGCATCATCAAGGTCACACGCCCATCGGTACTACAAATCCCTGTCACCCCTTGCGGTGAGCCATTTGGATTGAGCGGATAATGCTCGGTTGGTGTGCCGAGACTGTCCACATAACGCATCACAATTTGCCCATGTGCGCTCATCCCTGCGATATCGGTATCGCTCAACGTTGCAAAGCCTTCGCCATGTGCCACCGCAATCGGTAGAATGCTCTCTTGCATGCCTTTTAACAGCACCGACTTAGTACGTTCAATTTTCACATTCACTGTGCGCGCTTCAAACCGTGCCGATTTATTGGCGATAAAACGGGGGAAATTCTCTGCGCCCGGTATCAAGTCTTTAAGCTGGCTCATCATCTGACAGCCGTTACACACGCCAAGCGAGAAGGTTTCTGGTCGGGTAAAGAATCGCACAAATTGCATGCGTAGTTCATCATGAAACAGCACCGATTTTGCCCAGCCAGCACCAGCGCCAAGCACATCGCCATAACTAAAGCCACCACAAGCCACTAGCCCATCAAAGTCACGCAAGTTGATACGCCCTTTGAGCAAGTCACTCATATGCACATCGACGGCTTCTAGTCCTGCGCGTTTAAAGCCTGCCGCCATTTCTAGCTGACCATTCACGCCTTGCTCACGCAAAATGGCGACTTTGGGCTGCACCGTGCGACTGTTAATGTATGGGGCTTCAATCGCTTGGTTTAAGTCATAATTGGCTTGCGCAATTAAGCCTTGATGTGATTTATCACCAATCAAATCAAAGGCTTGTTGTACGCATTCGGGGTTGTCGCGGTTTTTGGCGATATGGTAGCTGACTTTACTCCATTCTTGCTCAAGCTCGCTACGCTCAAAACGTAAATTTTGCGTGGCCGTTTGGATGAGTAAACTGTCTTCATCGGTACTTTGACCGACCAAGCTTAACAACCCGCTGACGCCTGTGGTTTCGGCAAGCGCTAGCAATTGAGCCACCTGATGGGTTTTGACTTGAATCACCGCGCCGAGTTCCTCAGCAAACAATTGACCGAGTAAATTATCATCAGTTAACACCAATTTCACGCCTTGGCGACTGGTGAATTGCATCTCAGCAATGGTGGCAAGCAAACCGCCATCACCAATGTCATGATATGCGGTGATTAAGCCTTGGTTGTTGGCTTGTTGGATAAAGTCAAAAAAGTTGATTAAATCTTGCGGATTATCTAGGTCTGGGCAAGTATCACCAAGTTGGCTTAGGGTTTGGGCAAGGATTGAGCCACCCAAGCGGAACTGACCTTTTGATAAGTCTAAGCGATAAAAAGCGGTTTCGCCAAGCGCCGAGCTGGTTAGCAATTCTGGGGTTAGGGTTTTGGTAACATCTTGCACAGGGGCAAAGGCAGTGATAATCAGCGACATGGGTGACACCACAGACTTGTTTACTTGCTCATCTGACCAATTCGCCCGCATCGACAAGCTATCTTTGCCCACAGGAATGGCAATGCCAAGTGCCGGACAAAGCGCTTCGCCCACGGCATACACCGCATCAAACAACGCTTGGTCTTCTTTGTCCTCACCACAGGCTGCCATCCAGTTCGCCGACAAGGTAATGTCTGATAGCTTGGCGATATTCGCCCCTGCGATATTGGTAATGGCTTCGGCAACGGCAAGGCGCGCAGATGCGGCAGGATTAATCAAAGCAACTGGGGTACGCTCGCCCATACTCATGGCTTCGCCTGTCATCGGTTTGCCATCGACAGGGATGAGAGCAGAAGCGGTAACAGCACAGTCCGCCACTGGCACTTGGTAACGTCCAACATATTGGTCACGTACTACCATACCCGTGATGGAACGATCGCCAATGCTGATTAAGAAAGATTTACTGGCAACCGTTGGGTGACGCAGCACGTCTTTGACCGCTTCAGCCAAATCGACTTTATCAAGGTTTAACGCTGTCAAATCTGGCGTGCTACGGCTAAAGCTACGCTGCATTTTCGGCGTGCCACCGAGTAGCACTTGTAGGGGCATATCGACCGGTTGTTGGTCGCCTTTGGTGTTGAGTAGTGGGTCATTGACCACCAACTCACGCACGTCAGTCGCTTCACCCAAAATCGCATACGGGCAACGCTCGCGCTCACAGATACTATCAAATAGTTCACGGCTCTGTGGACGGATTGCCAACACATAGCGCTCTTGGGCTTCATTTGACCAAATCGCCATTGGCGACATACCATGCTCAAGCGACGGCACTTTACGCAAGTTTAACACCGCCCCAAGTTCGTGGTCATTCACAAGCTCGGGCATGGCGTTTGACAAACCACCTGCGCCCACGTCATGAATCGACACAATCGGATTGTTATCTTCATCTGGCTGGTTTCCTGCCATTGCCCAGCAGCGGTCAATGACTTCTTGACAGCGGCGTTCCATCTCGGCATTGTCACGTTGCACGGACGCAAAATCCAAGCCTTCATCAAGCTCACCACTATCCACCGAACTTGCCGCGCCACCGCCCAAGCCGATTTGCATGGCAGGACCGCCTAGCACAATCAGTAAATCGCCTTGCTGAATCGGATTTTTTTCCACCAAATTGCGTTTGATATTACCGTAACCACCGGCAATCATAATGGGTTTGTGATAGCCGCGCATTTGGCTGCCATCTTGGTCTTTTGAGGTATCCAATTGGAATGAGCGAAAATAACCGACCAGATTTGGACGACCAAATTCATTGGAAAATGCCGCACTACCAAGCGGCGCTTGGGTCATGATTTCTAAGGCGGACGCCATACGCGCTGGCTTGCCGTAGTCAGCCGTGGAGACTTTTCCGCTATGCTCCCATTTTTCTGGCATATCAGGCAGCTGCAAATGCGACACATGGAATCCTGCCAAGCCTGCTTTGGGTTTGCCGCCACGACCTGTCGCGCCTTCGTCACGGATTTCACCGCCAGAGCCTGTTGCCGCGCCTGCATACGGTGCAATCGCCGTTGGGTGATTGTGGGTTTCGACTTTCATCAAGATATCAATCGGCTCTTGGTGAAAATCGTAGGCTAAATGATTGTTGTCGCTGTTTAATAGCGGATAAAAACGCTGTCCTTCATGCCCTTTTACCACCGCGGCATTGTCTTTATAGGCGGATAAGATATCGTTGGGATTTTGCTCGAAGGTATTTTTAATCATGCCAAACAAGGATTTTGGCTGTACTTCGCCATCAATCGTCCATTGAGCGTTAAAAATCTTGTGGCGGCAATGCTCCGAGTTGGCTTGGGCAAACATCATGAGCTCAACATCGGTCGGATTGCGCTTTAGCACATGAACGTAGGCATTCATCAAGTAGTCAATATCTTGGCTCGATAACGCAAAACCAAACTCACGGTTGGCAGATTCTAACGCTTCACGCCCTTTGCCCATCACATCGACATGGTTGAGCGGTGCTGGCTCGTGGTCATCGAATAAGTGATGAGCCTTTGCCAAGTCATAAAATAGGCTTTGGGTCATGCGGTCGTACAACATCATTTCGATATCATGCGGTAGCTTTTCAGGCAAATTTTCGCCGATGAGCGTATACACCACCAAGCGCTCAACACGCTCAATCGCTATCTCACAATTGTTAAAAATATCCGTCGCTTTACTTGCCCAAGGGCTAATCGTACCAAAACGTGGGCTGACGATGATTTGCAGCGCCTCTTGGTTTTCATTTTGATTCTCATCTTGGCTTGCTTGATTGAGCGCGATTTCGTCACCGTGATTGAGCAAATCTAGCGCTTTCTTATAATCGTGTTCTGCCAAATCTTTAGAAAAAATATAAACTTGCTGGCTTTTTAAGTGAGTGATTTTGAGATTGGTTTTTTGGCTAAGGGAATTTAGCAGTTTGGTGGTTTGAAAATCGGTTAAAAATGGGTGTCCAGCGATGATAGTCATAGAAAGTTCCGCTTGCTTCGGGAAAAGTTGGGAAAATAACAGAAAAATTTGCGGCTATTATAGCATTAAACCCACGGGCGTATCACTTGTCTTGATGGCGATAGACTGTGATTTCACCCGGTGTTTTTTATAAATTGCCTTTTAATTGCGTTACCTTGCGATAACATCGTTAACGGTTTTATACCAATTATTTGCAGCTTTTCGACAGACTTAAATAACCAAAGCCGATATTATCGTCCAAGTTAGTGACTTTAACCCAGTTTTAACGTAACTTTTTTATAAGTCAGTAATAAATTTTTTAGTATTAACTTTGAGACGTATAATAACCATATAATAACAAGGGTATTTTTATGGCAGATCTTACCAAAGAGCAACATATTGAAAATATTAATAAAGTAATTAAAGGCGTCAAATATGCAATGATGACCACCATTACGGCAGACGAAAAACATTTACATGCGTGCCCAATGACCACTAATAAAAATGAATTAGAAAATGGTAAAATTTGGTTCATCGGCGATCGCAAATCAGAAACTATCAAAGACTTGGAAAAAAACCCACAAGTCAACTTATCTTATACGTCAAGCGACCAAAAAGACTTTGTATCTATCAATGGTACGGCTAAGTTGGTTAATGACAAAGCTAAACTAGATGAGCTTTGGAGCCCAATTTATGCGGCGTTCTATGAAAAAGGTAAAGAAGATCCTAACGTGCAAGTGATTTGTATTGAATGTAACGGTGCGCAGTATTGGTTAAGCGGTAACACAGTGGTGGATATGTTTAAGATGGTATCAGCGGCTGTCCAAGAAGGAAAAACTGCAGAAAATATGGGTGAAAACCATTCCGTGACGTTTTAATCATTGGCGTTAAAAAATACAACCCCAGTTTTTAACTGGGGTTTTTTATGGTAAATCTTTAACTAACAATTTTTTAGAATAATCCATTATTTTAACGTCATCAGCTTTTGTTAACGTTATCAGCTTTTTTTAAAGGCATCAATTAGGGCTGTTTTAGATACGGCCATGCCGCTTTTAGATAAATAAACATTGACCACAACGTCAGCACCACTGAAATCACTAATAGTAAATAACCCATCGTCTCAAGCGACTCCCAATTGAGCAGTAACACCGTAATCGCCACCATTTGAAAAGTGGTTTTCATCTTGCCCACGTATGACACAGCAACGCTGGTACGATTGCCCAGCTCTGCCATCCACTCACGCAAGGCTGAGACGGCAATCTCCCGTGAGATAATAACAATCGCTGAAATCGCCATGACAATATCAGGATGCCACTGCACCAAAATAATTAGCGCGGCAGCAACCATCAATTTATCCGCCACAGGATCAAGAAACCGCCCAAATGCCGATGTCATATTGAGCTTGCGGGCAAAGTAGCCATCTAACCAATCTGTAACTGCCGCCAAAATAAATACAGCCGTCAATAAAAAGTGGCGTAGTAGGCTATCACTAAACTGATACATGCCGATATTGGCAATCACGTTGTCACTAATGGCGCTCTGCCCAATCCCCATCGCAGGCGGCCAATAAGCAATCGCCATAAACAGTGGAATCATCACGATGCGCGCAATGGTCAAGTTGTTGGGCAAGTTAAAAATACTACCCGAAGCAACAGAGGGGTTGGCTGTCTCGTCGGTCACTGGCTTATCGGTCATGGGATTTTTCGTTCATTATTGTTGTAGGGCGCGGCGTAACGCTAATTTTAGTTGAAATAATTATAACGGTTCTCAAAGTAATGTCATTATTTTTTGCCCATAATGCTCATTTTGTCATATTTTTCAACAATTAAGCCATTTTACCTTATTGATTTCATGGTGTTTTTTACTAAATATGTCATTGTATAAAAAACACTTCAAAAGTAACAAGGTGTAATTAGACAGTCAAAAATTTAGACTTTTATTGATATGATAACGTCCGACAACGAAATAATAATAACAATAAGAATTATGTCGATATAAATAAATTTTGCTGTTGTCAGGTTTATTGAAAGTTGATTATTTTACACCCAATTCATTAATCATAGCGTATCAACTTATGAATTTTTTTATCAATTTTTTATCATATAGTGATTGGACAATTTTGATAAACCGCTTTTATTGTCAAAAATTTTCTGACTTTTAACACTTACTTGTGCTTTTCCTCAGCCCATTGCTCACCTCCTGCAATGGGTTCTTTTTATGGCTTAAGATTTGAAATGATTGGATGTTGCAATTCATCGCATTTTTTAGGTTGGTACTTTTTAGGTTGGGGCTAGAGGCATCAGTTGGGGTCTACCTAACCGTCAAAAATTTGCCAGCATTTTCAGCCCTGCAATGACTAATACAAGAGATAATAATTTATTGAGCATTGGGTCGGCAAGGCGTTTGCTACCATAAGTTGCGCCAATAAAACCCCCTATACAAACCGCTACAAGCCAGATTGGTAGTTGATTTGGCAGTTTTGCCCCTGTCGATAACACACCAAACAAGCCTGAAATTGAATTCACCAAAATAAACCCCGACGCTACACCCGCGACAATTTTAGGACTTGCCCAACGGTTAAACAATAAAATTGGACTTAAAAACACACCACCGCCCACCCCCGTCAATCCCGAAAGCAACCCTAAAATAGCCCCCATGATTGCCAAAAGCCATTTTGATACCTGTTTTAATGGTTGCTCGCTAGTGAGTTTTTTGGCAAAGATAAATGAATAAATAGCCGAAAAAATCAGTACCGTCCCAACAATCGGCTTATATAAATGACTGGGTAAATGGGTCATTCCCCCGATAAACGCCATCGGCACCGCGGTAATAGCAAGGGGAATAAAAATTTGCCAAGAAAAGTTTTTTGCAGCATAAAATCGCCAAAACGCAATGATTGACACCAAAATATTGAGACATAGCGCAGTAGGTTTCATCATACTTGGCGCAACACCGACTAACCCCATCATGGCTAGATAACCCGATGCGCCGCCATGCCCGACTGATGAATAAAGCAAGGCAGAAATAAAAAACAGCACGCTTAATACGGTAGTTGTCATTGCTTATTTACTATTACTCTTATTCACCATTACTAAAGTATTAACCATTATTAGAAAGCCACAGACTCTCAGTACTGTCGGCATAAAATTCTTGTTTCCACACAGGGATATCCGCTTTAATGGCATCAAGTAGCCAACGACACGTATCAAACGCAGGATAACGGTGGGCAGCGACTACCCCAATCCACACCGCCATCTCACCAATCGCAAGGTCGCCAATACGGTGGATGGCAATGGCGTTTTCGATGTCAAACTGGCCTTTGGCTTGTTCAATCAGTTTTTTGCCTTGATTGACTGCCAGCTGCTCGTAGCCATAATAAGTGAGCTTGCTAACAGGGCGAGCGTTATTGTGATTACGTACCCAGCCTTCAAATGTCGCTAACGCCCCGCAAGTATCGCTCATTAAGGCGTGTTTAAGCCGTCTGTCGTCAATGGCTCGGTCAGTCAATGCAAAGCCGCTAGTAATCACGGTTTGGTAGGCTTGGTCTTCACTGATGCTAATAGTGGATGAGCCTGTATGCAATGCATTCATGGTTTTCTCTATATTTTTTAAAGGGGGTATGCGATATTTAACCGCCCGCCACAGGCGGAATAAAGGCGACGATATCGCCATCTTGGAGCGGCGTTTGCCAGTTGGTAATGTGATGATTGATTGCCACGGCAAGTTTGGTTTGGGCGAGTTTAAAACCGTAGTGTGCGCTTAACGTTTGGTAAAGCTCGGTCAAGTTATCACCGTTAAAGCGGATTGTTTCTTCGTCTTTCCCTGCTTGTTCAGCAAGGCTTGCAAAGTATAAGATGGCTAAATTTTTCTCAGACGTGCTAGGTGTTGGCATAGTCGGATTTGCCCCCTGTTTTGGTGAGTAGTTTGATATCGCTGATGGTGATGTCGTGAGATAATGCTTTGGTCATGTCGTAAATCGTTAGGCAAGCCACCGATACAGCGGTTAAGGCTTCCATTTCCACGCCTGTTTTGTGGGTGACTTTGACAGTGGCAGTGACGTGGATTGAGCAGTTGTTATCATCATACTCAAAGCCGATTTTTACCCCGTCGAGTGGCAGCTGGTGGCAAAGTGGAATCAGCTCGTGGGTGCGTTTGCTTGCCATGACCCCTGCGATATGCGCGGTCTGAGTAATTGAGCCTTTTTTGGTGATACCGTCGGCGGATTTTATCACTTGGTAACTGTCGCTAGGGAAAATGACTTGCCCTACGGCGGTGGCGGTGCGTTGGGTTATCGCTTTGCCCGACACATCGACCATGGCGATATCGCCGTGTGCGTCTAAATGTGTCAGGTCTAAGGGAGTTAATTGTGTTGTCATGTTTTGGATTTTCACCCCTCAAATGTGGCACAAAATTACATCAACATATACGCTTATCAAGCTGCATTTGAATGAGTAAATTTTTCTTAAAGTTACCTGACTCTCAACTCTTTTTTCTAAAGCCCTGTAAATACTAGGCTTGCAATTTTTGGCTAAAAAGTTATTAAATTTTAAGCCTTTTAAAATTAATGAATTATAAAGAGTTGAGAGTGGAGTTAAAGTTACCTATTTTATATTTTAAAAAAACCTGCCATCGATTAGCCGCCAATCATCGACAAATTCGCCATGATACCACTGTCGTTTTGCTTGAGTAAATGATGCTCGGGCTTAATCGGCATTAAGCTTTGCAAGGCATGAACCAATCCATCGACATCGCCATTTGCCAAAAACGCTCGCACATCATAACTGCCATTATCAAACAAACACAAATGTACTTTGCCTTGGCTACTCACTCGCAGGCGATTACAACTGTCGCAGAACTGCGGGGCATAAGGCTCAATCAGCCCAATACCACCGACATAATCGGCGTGGCGATATTCAATCGCAGGGCCTGCATCGCTTGCTCGATGTTGGGATTGCCAACCATTTTGTAATAAAAAATCTTTGATACGCTGACCACTGCTATGTTGGGCAAAAAACAAAGCTTTATTATCCGAGGTTTGCATAAACTCAATAAAACGGTAAGTGACAGGGCGATTTTTGACAAAACTTAACACGGATTGCAAGTTATCAAAGGCGGTGTCTGCCATCAAAATACCGTTGAGTTTTAGCTTAATATCGGTGGTTGCTAGCAATGTATCCATGTCTTGTAACAGCGTTGGCAATATATCAAATCCGGTGATTTGTTTAAAAATGGTGGGGTCAAAGCTGTCGAGACTGATGTTAAGCTGATTTAGCCCTGCCGTTTGCCAATCGGATAAATGCTTGGCAAGCCGATAGCCGTTGGAGCTAACCGCCACTGTTTGGATGCCTTGGGTCTGCTTGGCAAGTTCAATGATGCGCGGTAAATCTTGTCGAATCGATGGTTCTCCCCCCGTCAGCCGCACTTTGGTGGTACCTAGTTTGGCAAAGGCTTGTATTAAAATATCGAGTTCGGATATAGAAAGCTCGTTGTCAGGGCGTTTACCCGCGTTGGCAGTATAGCCATTGGGCAAACAGTAATCACAGCGAAAGTTGCAAAAATCGGTAATCGACAAGCGTAAATAGCTTAACTGGCGATGAAAATTGTCCACCAAGCTTAATGAAGAATGTTGCGGAGTCATCGTTAGCTAAAATTCCAACTAAACGGCTGCACTGTCACTATTTCGCCTGCTTTTACCCCTGCATTGTCTTGGGGTAATACAAGCAAGCAATTGGCGTGGCTAAGCTGTTTTACACGGTGAGAGTCTTGGGCAGATAAAGGAGTGACGCTAAAACTGCCGTCTTCATTTTGGCAAAAAACCGCTCGCTGATAATCTTGGCGTCCTGCTTGCTTTTTGATGTCGTGGGTGGTTTTGGCAAACAATTGCAGCGGTTTTTGGATATCTGATTGCATCACGCCCGATAGTTGCCACAGCGCAGGTTTGACAAAATTAAGGCAGCACACCACGGTAGATAGCGGATTGCCGGGTAACCCAAAATACATGACCGTTTTTTTATCTTGCTCAAATTCCCCAAATATAAAGGGTTTACCTGGTTTCATCGCCACTTTGTAATGGTGAATTTTGCCAAGCGCCTGAATGACTTGGGTTAAAAAATCATAATCGCCCACCGATACACCCGCCGTAGAAATAATCACATCACATTCGGCTATCGCTTGCTGAACAGTGCGGCGAGTGGTCTCAAGGTTGTCAGGGACAATGCCATAGTCTTGAATGGCAATTGGCAACTGCTTTAATAACGCTTTTAGCGTAGGCGTGTTGGAATTATAAATTTGGGCAAGCGTTGCCAGCGGCTGCCCCACCTCGACCAGCTCATCACCGGTGGCAATAATACCAACCGTGAATGGCTGAAATACCTGCACGCTATCCACGCCTAAATTGGCAAGTAAGCTGATATCGGTGGGGTTTAGGCGTTTACCAATCGTTAAAACAGTTTCGCCTGCTTGCACTTCCTCGCCTTGGCGGCGAATATTTGCGCCCACCTTAGCGGTTTGGGTCAAGCGAATGTAATAGGCTTGGCTGTTATCCAAACTGGGCTGAATGTCGCTAAGGTTGGTGTCTTCCTGCATCACCACCGTTTCGCAGTCATCTGGCACCACCGCGCCGGTAAAAATTCGCACGCCCTGATTGGGTCGCAAACGACCATTAAAAGGTTTACCTGCCCCCGATTCACCGATGATTTCAAGTTGGCCATCCTTGTCAAGATAGCTACCTGTCGCCATCGCAAAACCATCCATGGATGATAGATTTTGGCGCGGAATATCAAAGGATGCGGCAATATCTTGGGCTAAAATGTGGTTTTGCGCCTCTAATAAACCCACTGTTATCGTCTTTACCTCGCCCAGACGCGACGTTAAATAGTTCTCTAGGCGCTCATTAATTGCTTGTTTTAGTTCATTGACAGAAATCATCAGGTTGTCTCAATTAAAATGTTGGGTTGGCGGCAAAAGGTGATAGGCTGTTTTTAGCTGCTCAAATTGTTCTAGGGTATCAATATCTTGCCTTAAATGCGGCAGCGGTATCGGATAAAGCTGATAAACTGTGCGGTCGGTAGGCGAAACGATAACAGTTTGATGTTGCCATAACGCCCGAAAACCTTTATCGCCTTGCAACTGATGCCCAAATGCTTGCAAAAAACCCCAAGGTAAATTGACGGGAATCCCCCAAATTGGTTGATTGTTATCACCATACTCACTCACAATCAGCTGATGGTCCTCAACGTTTTGGCTTAATAGCGTCAAATCTTTGAGGGTTACCGCCACTTGGTCAACAGTCAAAAACAAAATCCGCATTGCAGCACTTACTGACTGTTGTTGTAATGTTGTCATTGCATACTGAATCGATTGCGCCATCCCTGTTTGCGGCGTGGGATTATCGACGACTGTGACGGCAAATGGTGCAACTTCGTTGTATAACGCTTTAGATATTGGGTTATCAAGTTTTGGCAAAACCACCAACACTTGATAAGGCAGCAATTGGCGTGCCAGTTGAATTTTTTCAGCCAGCAAGGTTTGATGATTTTTTACAATCAGCTGTTTGGCAAAACCAAGACGCTGGCTCAATCCTGCCGCCAAAATCACCACGGTTAAATTGCTAGGCGTGACGCTCATGATATACCTGTTGAATTTGGGCAATAATAGATAAAGCCACTGCTTCGGGCGTATCGCCACCGAGCGCCAAACCCACAGGATAGAATAAATTAGCAGGTTTCACCAGTTGATAACCATCGTCAATCTCACCAAGCAACTGCTCAGTGCGATATGTGGGCCCTAATTGCCCAATAAAAAAAGGCGAATTTTCGGCTTTAAAGGCTTGGCTGAGCCATACTCTATCTTGACTCAAACTATGGGTCATTATCACCACAGCGGTCGGCTGCGATGACTCAAAAAAAGTCTGCACAGACTCGGCCTCATCAAGGGCAATCTGCACAAAATTGGCGTGAGCCTGCCCGCGACAACGGGCAATCATATCCAAACGACTATCAATCACCGTCACCTGCCAGCCTTGCAAATTTGCCATGGTCATCAAGGGTAAACAATCTTGCCCCGCCCCAAAAATTAATAATTGTAGCGGTGGTTGTAGCGTTTCTACAAAGATGCTCAGTTGTTGCGATTGTTTTTGATAAACATGCAGCATAAAGCGACTTTTACGGCTGGCAGCGACTTGATTAACCAATTGCCAATCTTGCTGACCCAATTGCGACAACTGTGTCAAAGGCAGATGCTGTCCAACCACAAACTCATCTGAGTTTGTGGTGATAACTGTAGCCAGTGTTTGTGGCTGTTTTGTCTGTTTTAATTGTTGGAAACAGGCAAATAATACAGATTGTTCATTTAAAACCAGACGTTCAAATAATACTTGAATGACGCCTTGACAGCCGAGCCCAAAGCCTTCTTGTTCATCACTGTCATCAGCTACCTCATCTTGTGATAACTGGCTATCGGTTGCGGTATGATAGGTTTTGAGCGTCGCCCCATGCCGAGTGAGCCAAAAAGCTCGCTGAACCAAGTGCTTTTCAAGACAACCGCCACTCACCATACCTACGGATTGACCATCGGCTAAAATCAACATTCTGGCGCCAGGTTGCCGATAGGCTGATCCTTCGACACTCACCACTGTTGCTAATACCGCTTCACTGTTGGGCGGTAACTGCGCAAGGGTATCAAAGATATCAAACAAGTGGTTCATAGCAAATGACAGTGTACCCGATTACAGTAATGGCAACTGGTACAGCAGTTTATCCAAGGTAATGGGATAGTCTCGTACTCTAACGCCTGTGGCATTAAAAATAGCATTGGCAATGGCTGCCCCTGCCCCAGATAATGCCAATTCGCCTATGCCTTTGCTGTGAAGCGGATTGGCATAGGGGTCAGTTTCGGGTAACATTATTACCTCTAAGTCAGGCACATCGGCATTCACACACACTTGATATTCGGCTAAATCGTGATTACATAGACGACCGTCACGTTTGTCATGGTGAATTTGCTCCATCAAGGCAGCCCCTATACCAAACACCATACCCCCAAAGCACTGCGAGCGCGCTGTTTTTTCGTTTAAGATACGCCCTGCAGCAAATGTGCCTTGCATACGGCGAACCCGAATCTCACCCGTTACCCGGTGTACCGCGACTTCAGCGAACTGTGCGCCATAGCCTGCGTGGCGGTACTCTTTTTTGGTTTTACCAGGTTCGATTTCACCATTAGCTACCAAGCCATGAGGGGCATATTGCTGCAAAAAACTGCTCAGCGGTAACTGGGTATCGGCTTGTTCCCAATCGAGTACATTATCTTGGTGGTCCACAGAGACCTCAGAATTAAGCCCGGTTTTTTCTGCTAGTTTATCCAACGTATCGGTTAACGTATGGTTAATTTTTTCGCCAATTTTTTCAGCTAGGCTAGGGTCATGCTCAAATTGTCTATATAGATGGCCTTGTTTAAAGCCAATGCTATCGGCATGCAGCCCCACACTCTGGGCAATCTTTTCTCGTAGCGCTTCACACGCCAGATAAATAGAACTACCAGCGCTTGATGCTCCCCAGCTACCGCCTGACCCTGCAGCCGGCGGCAAATCGGTATCGCCAAGTTTGACCTCGACATGGTCAATCGGTAAGCCCAGCATATCGGCAACCACTTGCGCAAAAATAGTATAGCTACCTGTACCGATATCAGTCATGTCAGTTTCGATACGAGCCATGACCCCAAGCGGTTTGTCAGAGGGCAACAGGCTCACACGGGCTTGCGAGGGTTTTAATTCGTTGCTACGCGCGGCGCACGCCATCCCATAGCCAATCAGCCAATCGCCCTCAAGGCGACTCGCGGGCGTTTGTGGGCGTTTATCCCACCCAAAGGCTTTTGCCCCTTGCTCCATACACGCTAGCAATTTTCGGGTGCTGTAGGGAATTTTTTTGCTTGGGTCTTCGCTCGGTTCATTGCGTTTTCGCAGTTCGATTGGGCACAGCTTTAACGCGTGCGCCAGTTCGTCCATGGCACATTCGAGTGCCAACTGACCCACCGCTTCGCCAGGGGCACGCATAGAACCTGTTAAGGTAAAATTCATGCGCGCCATTTCGTATTTGATTTGGCGATTGTCACCGCCATACAAAAAGTGGGTAGAAACCGCCACTGGCTCAAAAAACGTTTCTGAAGGTAAATTGGTGACAATGCTATTGTGAATAATGGTATGGATTTTACCATCTTTATCCGTCCCCAATGCCACCCGTTGTTCGGTATTGGTGCGTCTCACGGTAGTTTCCATGACTTGCGGTCGGGTCATGTTCACCAGTACCGGGCGTTTTAAGTCTTTAGCCGCAATGGCTGCCATCACCGATTCTGGTGAAATACCCAGTTTTGAGCCAAACCCGCCACCAACATAGGGCGATAGCAAACGGACATCGTCTTCGGGCATATCTAAGGCTTTGGCAAGTTGTACTTTGGAAGAGGCAAGCATTTGGTTAGAGGTATGAAGAGTTAGCTTACCCTCAAACCAACGCGCCAACGAACTGTGTGGTTCCATCGGCATGTTACTTTGGCTTGGCGTGGTATAAGTCACATCGACTTTAACTTCTGCTTGCTTAAGCGTTTTTTCAGGCTTGCCGATGTCATCACTTTTATCAGTTACCCAATCAATAAACTGGGTATGCTTTTTTTGCTTGTTAAAGTCAAAATGCCCGTGTTTTTCATCATTCTCATAGTCAATTTGTAACGCCTTTGCACCTTCTTGAGCCGCCTCTAAGGTTTCTGCGACCACCAAGGCAATCGGCTGTCCACGATAAAAAACCTCGCTTGCCCCTTGCACAGGCGCCATTTTGACACCGCCTTGTTGCGGGTTGCGTAAAAACAACGGGTCATGAAACACCCCAATCACACCTGCAACTTGTAAGGCGGTATCTTTATGTACTTTTTTTACCTTGCCTTTACCGATGGTTGCACCGACCATGACACCGTGACACAAGTCGTCAAATTGGTGCTCAGCAGTATATGTGGCTTTGCCTGCGACTTTTAGGTGTCCTTCGATACGGCTCAGTGGTTTGCCAACGAGTTTGCTATCGGTCGTATCTAGCCGTGACTCGACAGGCTTGTCCATGGTCAGTTTTTTTTCAAGGGGCGATTCGCCAAAAATTTGTGTTAGGCTCATGCACTCACTCCACTACTTAAAGGACTTGATTGATTGGGTTGTTGTAACGCCCGCTGCACAACATGGTGTAAAAGGCGCTGTACTAGCACGGTCTTGTACTCGGTTTGTTCATCGGTTTTTGCTTCTTTAAATAGGGTCGCCACCGCAAGCTCAATACTCACGGCATCGCCCGTGCTACCGATCAGTATTTTTTCAATCTCGGTAGTTCGCCACGGCTGACTGGCAATACCGCCAAATGCAAGTCGCACATTGGTGAGTGTGTCATTATCATGCTCAATCACGGCAGCGACGGACACCAAAGCAAAGGCATACGACGCACGGTCACGCACTTTGTCATAACTATGCACGCCTTTTAAGGGTGGCGGTAGAATGATATGGGTAATCAAATCACCTAAATTCAAACAAGTTTCGATATGGGGGGTTTGCTCAGGTAAGCGATAAAATTCAGCGATAGGCACTTGGCGGGTTTGCCCGTCGGGTTGCTGGATAACAATGACGGCATCGAGCAATCGCATTGCCACCGCCATATCTGATGGATGAGTGGCAATACACTGCTCGCTTGTGCCTAAAATTGCTAAGTTCTGATGAAGACCTGCTTTTGCCCCGCAGCCAGAATTGGGCTCACGCTTATTACACGGACTATCGGGCTGATAAAAATAATAACAACGGGTACGCTGTAGTAGATTGCCACCGGTACTGGCTTTGTTACGCAGTTGCGGCGATGCACCCGACAACAAGGCACGGGCAAGCACCGCATAATCTTGACGAATAACAGGATGAGCCGCTAATTCACTATTACTGACCATAGCGCCAATTTTTAACCCACCTTCTGGCGTGGTTTCAATTGTATTAAGCGGCAAACGTGAAATATCAATCAGCTGTGTTGGCTGTTCGATTTCGAGTTTCATCAAGTCAAGTAAATTGGTACCCCCAGCGATAAAAAACGGACGCTGCGCTTCAGCTAAATGCCCCTCAGCTGCCAAATGCCCCTCGGCTAAAGTGGCTATTTTGACGGCGTCATCCACTGAGTTGGCGCGCTGATAATCAAAAGTTTTCATAGCGACACTCCTGTAGCCTGAATAGCTGCTGTCTGAGCTGTCTGAGTAGTTACCTTATCTGTCTCTGCCGAAAAACCGGTTTCTTGTAATACTTGTTTAATCGCTCGCACGATGTTGGGATATGCCGAGCAGCGACAGATATTGCCACTCATACGCTCAGAGATTTCCTTATCCAATTGTTGCTTAAATTGTGCTGTATCGTTTGATAAAGGCTGCATCAAATCAGCCGACACATGACTTGCCCAGTTTTGGCGTAGCTCTTCAATCATCGCTTTGGTCGAGCAAATCTGCCCAGGGGTACAATAACCACATTGAAAGGCATCATGTTCCAAAAACGCTTGTTGAATCGGGTCAAGCGCTTCAGGTGAGCCAATGCCTTCAATGGTCTCGATGTTATCGCCCTCATGCATGACCGCCAAGGTCAGACAGCTGTTGACCCGCTGACCGTTAATCAGCATGGTACACGCGCCACACTGACCGTGGTCACAGCCTTTTTTGCTGCCAGTCAAGCCAAGATGATTGCGACAGACATCTAACACTGTGGTGCGTACATCTAGATTGGTCAACGTATGTTGTTGCTGATTTATAGTAAGTGTTAAGGATTGTGGCATAAAGTTGCTTCTCGTCTAGTTGTTATGGGTTTGTTATGGGTTTATTGGTAAGTGTGTTATCTAGGATTGACGCCTGTTATCAAACTTATTTCTAAAAATTCGCTACGCCTTGCCTACGCAAGGACGATGGTAACATTAGAAGGGTTTGTTGTTTTCGCGTATGTAGCCATCCCGTTTTTTTTGGCAATTTTTTTTGGCAGTTTCTTTTACTAATTTTTTTGCTAGTTTTTTTGCCAGTCTATTTTGCTAGGTAATTGATTTTATTTTATTATATTTTTTTAATCAGCTTTTGTATGTTTATTCATGTAAAGGTCTCAATAAGCAGTATTTAGCTTTTATAAAATTTTGATGGTATAAGCTTGGATGTTGTTAGCCTTGTTGACACTCGCCTATTTTGTACCAAACAATTCATTAACATGGTATTAACTAGGTAATTTTTCTATCATTATCGTGACTGAAATTGTGACTGCAGAGTTTTATAACCTGCATAGACTATCAACGATTGTCAAACTTTCCACGCTTCTTTGTAGTGTTTTGCCGCTCATTACTCACCGCTTACCATGATTTTTTGCCTCTGTAATCGCAAAACACACCCTGTGTTATCAATTTGGAGGATTCATGCGATTTTTTGCAAAAAAGACTGTATTTTTCACAAAAAAAGCGTATCATGCCCCATAAATTTTCAACGTTATATTGTTAGGTCTTGGGTGCAGTGTCATGGCATTTTGGGGTTTTGCGGTATAACGTTTTTGTTTTGGTGTCAGTCATCCTGACTGATATGTTATTCACAAATACGAGAAAGATAGCCAAAAAACTAACCTTTTCGCCCGTTATCTGAGATGGTAATCCGATATGAGCCAAACGCATTTACACGTAGCAACCCCTGTACACCCTATTTCTCATGCCACTAACGAATATTATTTAACTCGTCAAAGCACGATGGAATCTAATGTTCGTAGTTATCCCCGCAAACTACCGCTAGCTATAGCTAAAGCCCAAGGTATTTGGGTCACCGATGTTGAAGGCAATGATTACCTTGATTGCCTAGCCGGTGCTGGTACATTAGCCTTGGGTCACAATCACCCAGCTGTCAAACAAGCCTTATACGATGTGCTACAAAGTGGTCTGCCACTGCACACCCTAGATATCACCACACCTGTCAAAGATGCATTTACCGAATCCTTGCTGTCTTTTTTTCCAAAAGATTTTGTATTGCAATTTTGCGGTCCGACCGGTGCTGACGGTACAGAAGCGGCGATTAAATTAGCAAAAACTTATACAGGGCGTGACAACGTTATCGCATTTAGCGGTGGTTATCACGGTATGACCCATGGCGCGCTTGCCATGACTGGCAATTTGTCTGCCAAAGAGAAAGTTGGCAATTTGATGCCAGGGGTACAGTTTATGCCCTATCCGCATGAATACCGCTGCCCACTTGGGCTTGGGGGTGAAGCGGGCGTGGATGCGCTGACTTACTACTTTGAAAACTTTATTGAAGATGTTGAAAGCGGCGTGGTCAAACCTGCAGCGGTCATCCTAGAAGCGATTCAAGGGGAAGGCGGCGTGGTACCTGCGCCCAAAAAATGGCTACAAAAAATCCGTGAAGTGACCGCTAAGCATGATATCGTATTGATTTTGGATGAAGTGCAAGCTGGGTTTGCGCGCTCAGGCAAAATGTTTGCTTTTGAACATGCCGACATCGTGCCTGACGTGGTGGTGATGAGTAAAGCGGTCGGGGGTGGTTTGCCACTATGCGTACTTGCCATCAATAAAAAATTCGACGCATGGGCGCCAGCCGGTCACACCGGTACTTTCCGTGGCAATCAGCTTGCGATGGCAGCATCGATTCAAGTATTGGCTGAAATCCGTAGCAAAAACTTGGCAGAAAATGCGCGTATCCGTGGTGAATTCTTGCGTGATGAACTCAAAAAAATCGCCCAAGAATTCCCTTGTATCGGTAACGTGCGCGGTCGCGGCTTGATGACCGGTATTGAGATTGTCGATGAGCGTAAACCTGCTGACCGTATCGGCTCGTATCCTGCTGATATTGACATGGCAAATGCGATTCAAAAAGCGTGTTTTGACAACAAGTTACTGCTGGAAAAAGGCGGTCGTGGCGGTACAGTGATTCGCTTGCTTTGCCCGATTAACATCACTGCTGATGAATGTAATGCGGTGCTTGAACGCTTTAAAAAGGCAGTGGCTGAAGCCGTGCAAAAAGTACGTGGGTAATTGATTATTGCTTATCAAGACGGTAAAGTTACTGACGTGGCTTTGCCGTTTTTATTATCTGTTTATTTTATTTTGAGTAAAATATGGAAACCAATATTGCCAAGACCGAACGCCTGATTCGAGAAATCAATCGGATTCATGGTGAGTATTCGCAAGATTATTTCGAAACAGGCAAGGTACCAAAAATCAATCTATCACATACGCTCAAAACCGTCCCTATTGAGCCTATCTTGTCATATCGGCTTAATTTGCATGAAGCGATTAATGATTATTTGGCATTTGCCGATACCCAAAATATCGATTTTTTTTACCGTGTTAAAACGGCTGAAAGTATCTATGACAAAGTCAATCGCTATTTGGCACGACAAAACCAGTACCCAGTCAATAATATCTTAAATGATATTTTTGGTGCTCGGGTAATTTTGCCATCGGCTGATGTGACAAACATTATGGAAAAACTGGATGATTGGAAAACAGATTACAGTCTAAAAAATTGGTATTTACGTGATATCGACGGGTATATCGGTGTGCATGTGTATTTTAAAAATGCCAGCAATTTTTATTATCCGTGGGAATTGCAAATTTGGGATAAAAACGATGCCAAAGCCAATATTGTAAATCATCAACTGTATAAGCGTAATTTTGTAAAATAAATTAACCATTTGCTCGTATCACTCTGTTTAACGACAATTTATAGTTAACTCTATCTTAAAGAATGCAAGGACTTACCATGTCAAACTTATCACAGCATCGCCAAGCGTTATTTTGTAATGACAGCCAATCCATTGCCGATTACCAAAAAAACATGAACACTGCCGTGCAAGCCGTCACCGATTGGCTCAAAAACGACAAAATGTACACCGGTGGTAGTATCAAGCAGCTGCGCGCTGAGATTGCCTTTCAGCCATCAAAAGAAGGACTTGGCTTGGAAGATGCGTTAAAACGTTCAGTCGAATTATTCCTTAATAAAAGCCTAAAGGTGCATCACCCACATTCGCTTGCTCACTTGCACTGCCCAACGATGGTCACAAGCCAAATCGCCGAAGTGCTGATTAATGCCACCAACCAATCGATGGACTCTTGGGACCAAAGCCCAGCTGGGTCACTGATGGAAGTGCAACTGATAGATTGGCTACGTCAAAAAGTCGGTTTTGGTAGCGGACAAGCGGGCGTATTCACCTCAGGGGGCACCCAATCCAACTTGATGGGCGTGTTACTCGCCCGTGATTGGTGTATCGCCAACAACTATAAAAATGACGATGGGTCTGAATGGTCAGTACAGCGTGACGGTATCCCAGCCGATGCCATGCAAAAAGTGAAAGTTATCTGCTCAGAAAACGCGCATTTTAGCGTGCAAAAAAACATGGCAATGATGGGCATGGGTTTTCAATCGGTGGTCACTGTGCCAGTCAATGACCAAGCGCAGATGGATGTTGTCGCACTTGAACACACCATGGCGCAACTCAAGGCCGAAGGCAAAATCATCGCCTGTGTGGTCGCCACCGCAGGCACCACGGACGCGGGCGCGATTGACCCAATCCCTGCGATTCGTAAGCTTACCCATGAGTACGGTGCATGGCTTCATATTGATGCCGCTTGGGGCGGTGCGCTGATTTTATCGAATAACTACCGCGATAAACTTGCAGGCATTGAGCAAGCCGATTCTATCACCCTCGACTTCCACAAACATTACTTCCAAAGTATCTCTTGCGGGGCATTTCTGCTCAAAGATGAAGCCAACTATCGCTTCATGCATTATGAAGCTGAGTATTTGAACTCTGCATATGACGAGGAACATGGCGTACCTAACCTAGTTTCTAAGTCGCTGCAAACCACGCGCCGTTTTGATGCGCTAAAATTATGGCTGACGGTGGAAGCGTTGGGCGAAGAATTATACGGCTCGATGATTGACCATGGCGTTGATTTGACCCGCGAAGTCGCTGATTACATCAAAGCCACTGATGGGCTTGAATTGTTGGTAGAGCCACAGTTTGCCTCCGTGCTATTTCGCGTGGTACCCAAAGACTACCCTGCTGAGTTGCTTGATAGCTTAAACCAAAATGTCGCCGATGAGCTATTTGCAAAAGGTGAAGCCAATATCGGCGTGACGCGCGTCAGTTACCAAAAGCAAGAGGATGCTAATCAAGATGTGCAATCGCTTAAAATGACCACGTTAAGCCCCATCGCCACGCTTGACAATGTCAAAGCCTTATTGGCGCAAGTGTTGGCGCAAGCCGATGACATCAAAGACCGTATTGTTACAGGGGATTATCAGCCTGCGATTGATTGATAAGCACAAAAAAACCGATTCCTTGGCGAATCGGTTTTTTTATTGTAGCACTAACACTGACTGTAATTGACCGTCACATCCAGCGTCGGAATCAGATTTGACTGGGCGGCAAAATCCTCGTCTAGGACATTGATAGCAAGCCCGCCCATTGCAGTTTCTTTATATTTCGACATCATATCTCTGCCTGTCTCTTTCATGGTTTTGATGGCTTTATCAAGCGATACCACATGCTGCCCATTGCCTTTAAGCGCAAGCCTTGAGGCATTAATCGCTTTTACTGCCGCCATGGCATTGCGTTCGATACAAGGCACTTGCACCAACCCCGCAATCGGGTCACACGTCATGCCAAGATGATGTTCGATGCCAATTTCGGCAGCGTTGGCACATTGGGCAGGACTACCACCAAGCACATAGGTTAACCCTGCCGCCGCCATCGCACACGCCGAGCCGACCTCCCCTTGACAGCCCACTTCTGCGCCTGAGATACTGGCGTTTTCTTTGATAATGATGCCAATCGCCGCAGCGGTTAGCAGAAAATCATGTAAACCTTGCAGCGTATAACTTGGACAAAAATCTCGATAATAATGCATAACAGCAGGTATCACGCCTGCCGCACCATTAGTGGGGGCAGTCACTACACGTCCGCCACTGGCGTTTTCTTCATTAACTGCCAAGGCATACAGATTGACCCAATCCATCACGGCAAGCGCATCATTAAACGCTTTTCGGCTATCGGCAGCGGATAACTGCTGATAAATCGCCTTAGCACGGCGCTGTACTTGTAAGCCCCCTGGCAAAATACCATCGTGGCGACAACCATCATTGACACAGTCTTGCATGACTTGCCAAATATCGTTAAGTCCACCCAGCAGCTCATCTTCACCCAAGTTAGCCAGTTCATTGGCTCGAACGACTTGGGCGATTGACAGTTGATGGTGTTGGCAAATTTGTAATAATTCTTTGGCGTTGTTAAACGGATAAGGTACCGGTTTTTTGACGCTTTCAATCACCGGTTCTTTTGCTTGGGCTTCTTGCTCGGTCTGCACAAACCCGCCGCCGATTGAATAATACGTATTTTGGTAAACAATGTCATTGCCTGTAAAAGCAGTGATAGTCAAAGCATTGGGATGATGAGGCAGCGATACCCTACCATTTAGGATTAAATCCTTGTCAGCAACAAAGTTAATCTCATGCTGCTGATTGAGATACAGTGTGTTTTGCGCTTGGATATCGGCAATTTTTTGTGAAATAGCGGCGACATCCGTCGTCTGTGGTTGCTCCCCCATCAAACCTAGCATCACCGCTATATCACTACCATGCCCTTTACCGGTCGCACCGAGCGAACCAAACAGCTCGACTTGCACCCTGTCCACCTGCGTCAGTAGCTGCTGCTGTGATAATGCGCTAACGAACAGATTCGCCGCTTTCATCGGTCCGACCGTATGCGAACTTGAAGGTCCAATCCCAATTTTAAATAAATCAAAAATACTGATCACTGATAAATCCTATATGCCAATCAGTTGAAAAATTCAATTATGTTGTATTCATTGTGCTAGATAACCACGGATTACCCATCTGTGTCAATGTGCTATCGAAAAGCTTATCAAATGATAGATGATGGATGATAGATACTTGCTACACGCATCGCAAATTTGGCAACTACCCACCTGTGTAAACGCACGATGAAGAAAATAACCGTTGGCAAGGATTAATCTGCTAACGATTCACTTTCTTTACTGGCTAATAAAAGTAGCAGCAATAAACAAACCAAGAAAATCATCATGAGTGCCATGAGATACACGTTGACATACGCCAGTGGCACGCCCATTTGGTTCAGCATCACCGATGCATTCATCCCAGAGGTGCTAGGTAACACCCAGCGCAAATACTGCAGTGGCTCAGGCAGCATTTGATACGGCCACGAAATCCCTGAGACAAACAGCATCGGCATTGAACTTGCGACCAAAATTTGCATCGCCCGTTCTCGCGCCCCAAACCACACCCCAAGCAGACAGCCCAGTGCCGTTACCGCGGGGAAAAACAGGGCAAGCAGTACCAGTGAACCCGTCAGATTTTGGTTACGGATATAATCATTGTTGGAAAATACCCAGCCATAATAAAAACAGCCAAGCACAAAACCAAAACACGCTAAGCCCAATATTCGCGCAAGCCACGTTTTCATCGAAGCGCGGTGCATGTCTTGCTCTGCCCAAGTACCCACTAGCATTGCCGTGCCCATCAAAAACATCTGCTGCAGAATCAATATCGCAACCGCAGGGACAATGTAGCTGCCATAGCCTTCGGTACGGTTGTATAAGGGGTTAATCGTCAGCGCAACCGGGGAAATATTGTTTTTGGCAACCGTGATGTCTTGCCCGATGGCGACATTTTTTTGTACTTTCGCCCCTGCGGACACGGTGCCGATGACTTCTAAAAACCCCGTTTGTACTTGTTTGTTGAGCAAAAAATAGTTACCGTTGGCAAGGATACTCACCTTGGCAGGTTGTCCTGTGGTCACTTTTTGATACAGTCCCGAAGGTATCACCATGTAGCCTGCAATTTTGCCTTGCCACATCAGCTGCTTGGCACTGTTTTCATCGTTTACAATGGTGCTTTGGATGCGCGGATTGGCTTGGGCGTAGCTGATAATAGTCTGCGATAGACTTGAATGGTCATAATCCACCACTGCCACAGGGACATGACGCACCACTTCTTTTGAATACGGCCACGGGTAAAAAAAACCATAAATAATCGGGGCTATCAGTAGCATACTGAGCACCCCTTTGTCTTGAAACACGCTGCGCCATACATGCAAAACTTGCAGCAAAAAACCGCGCTCCCAAATGTTGGCAGATTTGCTTACGTCGACTTTGCTGGGTGTGGTCTGGGTGGGCATCAGCGTTGCCCCCATTTTTCAGGCTTCAATAAGGCCTTTTTGGTCAACAACGCGGCTAACAACAAGGTAATCATGACGGCAATAAAAAATCCGATAAAGCTGCTATAGGCAAACGATGGCGGTGCGCCCATTTGTAATTGGGTGGTTTGCAAGTTGAGATAATGGGTTAATGGCAGGGCATTTGCCCAACGCTGCGCAGCAGGACTCATCGCCAAAAATGGAAACGTCACCCCTGAAAAAGCAAATGACGGCGCGGAGATAAATCCGGTAAATGACAAGCCTTGACGATACGAAAACGTGCCGACCGTAACAATCACCCCAAGCCAAAACGACACCATCATAAACATTAAGAATATCAGATAAGTAATCGCCACGGATGCCAAACGAATCGGAAAAATTTGCATCACCAAGGTCAACGCCACCGCTGCCCAAAGCGTATACGCAAACATCGCCCAAATTAATTTGCCATTGAGCCCTGCGATAATCAGCGATAGTTTGGGTTTTTCGTCCCCCAGTGTGACAGGATGGCTGGGGTTAGAGAGGCGGTTAAAGGCGTAGTTAGTGGCATGGTTACTGGCAAATTTGGGGTGTTTTAGCGACTGATACCATTCACCTAGCGTCTTGTCGACCAGCTCTCGCCCCACGGTTGACGCCCCAATCACCATCGACAAAATATGTAGTAAGGCTGGTACCACAGTGACTGCCAAAAATTGCTGATAATTATTGGCGGTATTAAACAGTGCCACACTTTGTGATTGTATCGGTGCATAACTGGTTTTGGTCAGCGTGACATCTTCGCCAATGGCGACTCGTCGCTGCATCTCTGCCCCTGCCGAAAAGGTAGTGACTGCTGTCTGTACCGCTTTTTGTATCATGCCTGAATGCGTGCCATACTGGGCATTGACATTGAGTAACAACCGCGAGGTTTTGCCCGCCAGTAGATTGGTTGAAAAATTCTCTGGGATTTCAACCACCGCCATGACATCGGTAGTCTCGATAGCTTGCTGAGCGGCAGCGGCACTATGAAGACTTTTGACCACCGCAACCTCAGGCGTCGCATCAATATAACGGATAATCGTCGCAGATTGCGCGGAGTGGTCATTGTCTATGACCGCAATCGGAATCCCGACTGCCATGCCTTTGCTAAAAATCCACCAGACCAAAAATATCAGCACAATGGGCATCCAAAACATCAAGGAAAAATCCCAGCGATTTTGCATCAAAAAATCCCATTCACGGCGCGCACTGTACCAAAACGCCGCAAAGAATTGCACAAAGCCTGAGCGCTTATCAAACTGCGCATAACGCTCATGGTCATGTTCACTAGCACCAATACTGGCACTAGCCCTAACACTGTCACTGTCACTGGCATTTGGCACAGCGGTCGATGTCGGTGACGGTTTAGAGCCCTTGTTTGAGGTCAGTTTTGATGTCGAGTTTGATGTCATGGTTGACTTCATTGTGTTTGGGTTGGCTGCTGGCTTGCCGGTATATCAACCAATACGGTCATGCCCTGTCTTAGGCGTGTATCTGACTGGCTCGGGCGCGCACGAATCTCAAAGGTACGCATATCAAAGCCGTCTTTGCTGTTGGTGGGGCGCCACGTGGCAAAATCTGATAGTACGGAACTTGCGTACACTTTAAACACTTGGCGATAAGGCTGATTATTGACCGATAACGCAGGAACCGTACCGCTAAATTCACTACCGACTGCAAAATGATTTAGGTTATTTTCGGTAACGTTAAGCACCACCCATTGGTCTTTGGGGTCGACAATAGTCATCAGTGGTACGCCCTGCCCAACCACTTGACCTGGTTTGACAATCACGTTGTCCACGATACCCGCAATCGGGCTTTTAAGATTGGCTTCTTCTTTGGCAACCATCGCTTCTTTAAGCTTGCCTTCTACTTGGCTGACTTGCGCTTGGGCGGCGGTTTTATCTTCACTGCGCGCGCCCGTTTTGGCTAACTCATATTGCGCTTTGGCGATTTTGGCTTTATCGACACTGGCAACATAGTTGGTATAGGCTTCGTCACGTTTTTGCCGCGACATCAAGCCTTCTGCCGCTAGGCGGTTGATACGTTCGTAGGTGACTTTGGCAAGGTGAGCAGCGGATTGGGCAGCATCGTACTGGTATTTTGCCATTTCAATCTCTTGCGGTCTTGCGCCATTGTTGGCTTTGTCCAGTTGGCTTTGGGCTAACTCTTTGCCTGCTTGTGCTTCTTCGACCTTGGCATTGATTTCCGGGCTATCCATATCAATCAGGCGGGTGCCGACGCTAATTTCATCGCCTTCTTTGACATAAATATTGGCAATACGACCGGCAACTTTGGCAGCGACAGGCGTTTGCTCTACTTCCATATGCCCTTGGATGGTCACAGGCTCGCTGCGCGTTTCGCGCTTGTCTTTGATTAGCCCCCACGCGACCAGTCCAATCAGCCCAAGGATAATCAAGGCTATAATGATGGTGCGAATTTTACTGGGTTTTTTGGTAGGCGGCACGTAGCGGCTATCCGACGTAGCGGCTGACAGGCTGTCCTTTGCGTGCGGCTCATCGGCAGCTTGGGCGTGCATCGCTGCATTAGCATTATCCGCAGCGCTGTCCAAAGTGTTGTCTTTAGCGTTGTCTTTAGCGTTGTCCATCGCATTGTCTGGTGTTGGGTTTTGTGGATCAGCCATACGGTAAGCCTACTGGTGAAATAAAGACACGGGTTAAAATAATTGATTAGTTCTTACGATGTTCAAAATAAATCGCGGGTAGCTTGACGTCCGCTGCCTGCATATAACGGTTAAACTCTAGCGGCGTACCGCAGCTTTGCATCAAATCTGCCATTGCCTGCACATAATCATTTGCCGCTTTGGCTTGCTCAGTTTTGGCTTTTTCCAAATTGGCTTCGGCTTGCATCACTTCTACGGCCGTGTTGACGCCTTCTTTAAAGCCGAGCTGACGAAAGCGTAGCATCTCACTGGCGAGCTCAATATTGGTATTTAAGGCAATAAAATTATCGCGTGCATTGTTGACTGTTTGCCAATTTTTTTCTACCAATAACATAATATTATCATTGACATCTACTTGGCTAAATTCGGCTTGGTGCAGCTTGGCAAGGCTAGATTGGGTGCTAGTGCGGCGATCTACCCCACCCCACAATTTCCAGTTGGCAGACACCCCAGCAATCCAATTTGGGTCAGCGTCGATTTCAGAGCGACCAAAGACGGTGACATTGGGCTTGTAGGCGGATTCACTAAATTCATGCAGCGCTTTGGCTTGGTTGTACTTGGCTGCGACCTTATCAAACCCTGGGTGATGCATCTTAGCCTGCTGCTGAAAATAACTCAGTGGCGGCAACGGCTTGGTGGATACAAATAAAGGCGATGTCGGTTTGATAAAATATGGCGTCCGCAGTAATCGCTGTAGCGCGGTCATGGCAAGCTCAGCATCGTTTAGTGCTTTGCTATTTTCGTATTCGGCATCGGCTAAGGCTTTTTTGGCTTCCAAACGCTCGACTTTTGAAATCAGCCCCACATCGAGTGCGCGCTGTGCGGCATGGTCGGTGGCACGAATTGCATTGAGTGCATCGGCGCGTAGATACGCTGCCATGATGGCAAGCTGGGTTTGAAAATAGCGTTTGGTAAGCGTGGTGTATTGTTCATCCAGTGACAAATCAGCATCGGCACGGCTTTCATCAGTCATACCATTGAGCAAACTGGTCACTGCTTCGGTTTTGTGTCCGTTATAAGCAGACCATAGCACGGTGACATTTGCGCCTGTTCTATTTTTATCGACATTGACAGGGATGCTATTGGGAATCGGGTCGGTGATTAAGCCACCGATATCGACAGGCGTGCTAGGCAGTGGCAAGGTGATGGGTAAATTACCAATATTGTTATTGACTGCGTTGTCAATGGCATTGGCTAGGTTGTTTTTAATACCCGTGGTATCTATATTGTCATCCACATGTACATGCGTGGCACTGGCACCCAGATACACAATTGGTTTGTTTAAGCCTTTGGTTGACTCGGCTCGCAGCTCATTACTCACGATTGCCGCATTGTCTGCCGCGACTTTGGGTGATACTTTAACTAGGTACTGCTGCGCTTGTGCCAGTGTCAAATTACTTGGCACATCCAAGCCATAACTTGGCGGATAAGGCACCCCGTTACTGATAGTAGGATCGTAGCTGAGCCCAGCTACTTTGCCACCTTTGACTTCATTGGAGCGGGTCGCGGTTTTTTTCGATGGCGTGTCTGCTGATGGCGTATCCCTGACAGGGCTAGCATTGAGCACAGGCTCAGGGTTGGGCGGGGTATTGATTACCGGCGTAAACTCTGCGGTGTCGCCACTGGTACTGGGCTGCAATCTGCTGGTTGGCTGCATAGTTGCCGCTACTGGTGTGATTTTAACCGATGTTTTAACAGAATTTTTAGCCGATGTTTTAGCTGATGTTTTAACAGGCGGCTTGTTAGCATTTTTAGTGGAGCTACTGGTCGTTTTGGTGGTTTTTGTTGTGGTCGTGGTTGTGGTTTTTGTTGTAGTTTTTGTCGGGGTGGTTTTGGTAGTACTGGGTTTGGTGACCGTGGTCGCAGCCGTCGCAGCATCGGCGGCTAAAGACAAGGACAGATTCAACGACACCATTACCACCGTAAACGCAGACAGGGTAAGCGTACGTGATAGTGGCTGCAGATGATGGCTTACTGGGTAAGTCGATGGTTTGATGGATTGATGTAATTTCATACGACTCGCTAATAACTTGCCTATGGCTTTGCCGCAACATAACAACCCCGCAAGCCGTCAATTACCCTAGTAATTGATGCGGTCGCCGTTATGATGCCCGTATTACCAAAAAACTGTCTTGTTAAATAATGTCTTATTAAATAATGCCTAATTAAATAATAATGAAATACCAAAGTGAGCACTAACTGTCAGTTTGAATATTAACTAAAGTATGAGATTGTAAAAAGAAAAAACTGACCCGTCAATCTACACTTGTCATATTAACAATATTGTAGTTTTTTTAAAAATATGGCTCATTAAGCCTCGCATCATGACTGTTTATTTTTATTTAACAAAGTAAAAATATTTCTCAAGCCAAGTAGTCACACAAATCAAACAAGTTAGCTTACCACTCTCATTTAAGCATGCTAAAATTCTTAAAAACCCCTCGTTGTTTTTGATGCAGTTACTTTTACCAAATAAGTACCGCACTTAGCTACAATTCCAATTTAAAAAATAGTCAAATCGCTGAAAACCTTCGACTAAGTAATCCAGTTAAACTTATACCTTAATGATGAATCAACTCGCTCAAATCCCCCTTGCCCAACGTGTCCGCCCAAAATCGCTTGACGAGGTAATCGGACAAACCCATTTGCTCGGTGCCAATGCACCGATTCGCCGTATTGTTGAGCAAGGTTACTTGCCATCGATTATTTTGCATGGCGAAGCAGGCATTGGCAAAACCACCTTAGCCATGCTATTAGCCGATGCAGTGGGTCGTCCTTTTCGCCCGCTCTCGGCTATCAATGCAGGGGTCAAAGAGCTGCGTGAAGTACTGGCAAAAGATGACGGCTTGTTTGGCGAGCCGCCGGTGGTATTTGTCGATGAGATTCATCGGTTTAACAAAGCCCAGCAAGACGCACTCCTCGGCGCGGTTGAGTCTGGGGATATTACTTTAATTGGTGCGACCACCGAAAACCCCTCGTTTAGTGTCAACAATGCGCTATTGTCCCGTTGTCAAGTGTATCGGCTCAACCCCTTGAGCGAAGATGAAATCAGCCAAGTACTACAACGTGCCATTGACGATGATGCAGTTTTTAAACAATTTAAAATTGAAATACAATCAAGCCAAGCGATTTTTGCGCTATCGCAAGGCGATGCGCGTAAGGCATTAAATTTACTTGAACTCGCCATTCAATCAAGCCCCAATTTTAAGCAAGGCAGCCAATCACCGATTGTGGTGACTGATGACAATGTCATCGCGGTCGCAGGTGCAAGCTTGGTACGCTACGACAAATCAGGTGATGGCCATTATGACCTAGTGTCAGCGATGATTAAGTCAGTCCGCGGTAGCGACGCTGATGCGGCACTGTATTGGATGGCGCGGATGCTGACAGCGGGCGAAGACCCTGCCTTTATTGCGCGGCGGTTGGTGATTTTGGCAAGTGAGGATATCGGACTTGCCAATCCCAATGCGTTACTACTTGCCGATACCGCCCTGCGAAGCGTGCAGAGCATCGGTATGCCTGAAGCGCGGATTATTTTGGGGCAAGTGGTGGTGTATTTGGCGACATCGCCAAAGTCCAATTCTAGTTATCAGGCGATCAATAAAGCGATGCGACTGGCTGAAAATGACCAATCACCTGTACCGCTACATTTGCGTAATGGCGTCACCAAGCTGATGCGCGCCGAAGGTTATGGTGCCAATTATATCTATCCGCACGACTACCCCAACCATTACCACTCACAGCAGTATCTGCCTGATAATTTGCTGGGCACACGGTTGTTTGACTTTGCTGATAATGCCAAAGAACAGCAAACCTATGCCTTTATACAGTGGTTAAAAAGCAGTGGCTAAAGGGTAATCATTGAACAGCGATGATTAAAGCGCGGCGGCTAAAAAACCCGTCAAAGCAGACAACGGATGATTTAGCCCAGCCCAATGAACCCTATTCTGTAATACCCAGTATATCACCAGCAATAAAAACACCAACAAAAACCCAAGCTGAATCCACAAAAAATAGCGATGTTTAAGGCCCAATTGGCGCAGCTTGGCATGGCTATAACTGCCCTTATCAAAGTTGGTATGTTGATGTCTTTGCCATTTGCCCGAACGATAATAGTTTTCTACATCCGCAAGCAACCTTGGTACACTGGCGCTATCAAATTGCGCAGTTTCAAAATAATCGAGCAGGGGGCTGATATCATCGACATCATGCATATCATTGACGCTATCTAAATTGATGCAGTGCATTTTCCAGTGCCCAAACAGCGCATTGGGCGCCTGTCCCTGCTCAATGACATGAATATTTTTGTGTCTTTTATCGGCTTTGATTTTGTCAAATAGCTGGGTGATAGTGCGCTCACTACCTTCCATATAGTGTAGAAAGTTGCCTTGCTTGAGAAATAGTACGCTATTGACATTTGCCTGGGTGTTGCGCGCGACTGACTGACGATAGATATCAGGCAACGTCATCGTATGCAAGCTTGCTTGTAAGGTAATTTTGCTCGTGTAGATAAGATAAAAGATTGACATCACAGGATCCTTAGATAAATAAATCGGTTAGACGTCTATGACTTTCTAATAGCGTTTTCTTCAAACGTATTAAGAATGTAATTTTTATTAGTTATTAAGTAATAATATACCAGTTTTTTTTAATTTTTGCTCAAAAATTATACAAAATCAGCACTTTTTGTTAAATTTTTCAACTAATTTATCCGCATGTTTTATCTGAATGCGCTACCAACGTCTATGGCTATCAATATTTCGCTGCTTAGACTCACTGAGTTAATGCTATAATAGCGATCTAATAAAAAATGGGCGCCCGTAATAGCTTCACCCAATTTGATGAGGTGATTGTTAAGGTTAATTTAGACAATAGTTTGAACAATACTAGCTGATAGCGCTTATTTTCTGTCCCTATTTGTTAATCAGTTTTTTAATCAATGTTATTTTAATAAATCGCTAAAAAAGGCACTTTTATGGCATTTAATACAACGGCAGAAATTATCGATGACATCCGTGCAGGCAAAATGGTCGTTTTGATGGATGATGAAGACCGTGAAAACGAAGGCGACTTGTTGATGGCAGCCACCCATGTACGCCCAGAAGATATTAATTTTATGATTACCCATGCGCGTGGCTTGGTGTGTTTGACGATCACCGCTGACCGCAGTGAACAGCTCAATTTACCGCTCATGTCGGATAAAAATGGCGCTAAATTTAGCACCAACTTCACAGTATCGATTGAAGCGGCAGAAGGGGTCACCACAGGTATCTCAGCAGCGGATCGCGCCAGAACCATCCAAACAGCAGTGTCTTCGACTGCCAAACCCGAAGACATCGTACAACCGGGACATGTATTCCCAATTGTGGCACAAAATGGCGGTGTGCTACACCGTGCCGGTCATACCGAAGCCGGTTGTGACCTAACACGCTTGGCAGGACTTGAACCTGCGGCAGTGATTTGTGAAATTATCAAAGAAGATGGCGAAATGGCGCGCCGTGATGACCTAGAGATTTTTGCCAAAGAACATGGCTTAAAAATCGGTACCATCGCTGATTTGATTAATTACCGTATTGCCAATGAGCAAACGGTAGAAGCCATTGCCAATTATCCTATGCAAACTGAGTTTGGTGAGTTTACTGCTTATCGTTTTAAAGAAAAAAATTCAGAGGATACCCATTTGGCACTGGTCAAGGGCAACCCACAAGAAGGCGTGAGCACTGTGCGGGTGCATAGCTTCCAGCCATTGCGAGATTTATTCACCGTGCAGCTACCCAACAGCGGTAAGAGTAACTGGGATATCCATGCCTCACTCAAAGAAATTAGCGAAGCAGAGCGTGGCGTGTTTGTATGGATTGGGCATCAACAAGCGATTGATATAGGCGAAGCACTCGATAACTTTGTCGCTGACAAACCCAACTCACCGCTTAAACACCAACCTTACCGCAGCATTGGGGTTGGCTCACAGATTTTACGCTATCTGGGCGTGCGTGATATGCGTTTGCTGTCATCACCACTCAAATTCAACGCGTTATCCGGATTTGACCTAAACTTGGTCGAAACCGTTGCTAACCCAGACCAAAAATAGCAATTCATCAGCCAAAAAAAGCCACAAGTTACCATGCTTGTGGCTTTTTTTTAACAATTTTAGTAAAAGTTAAATTTTAGCAACAGTTAAACCGTATGACTTTCTAACTCGGCAAGTTGTTGGCGCTGACTATCAGAAATCGGTTGTTTGTTTTTGCCGGTTTGGTCAAAAAACACAATGACGGACGATGCGGTGGCGACGACTTTTTGCTGGGCCGTGCTAAAGTAAACATAGTCATGGGTCAGACTGGTATTGCCTATTTTTTTGGCACGAATGCCAATCCAAAGCACATCGGGGAAAGTGACCGAATTCAAATACTGGCAAGATGACGAAGCAATCACGGTATGGGTTTGTAAGTTAAACATATCAACTTGTTCAAGGTAGTGGATACGCGCGCGCTGGGCATAGTTGTAATACACCACGTTATTGACATGATTGAACGCATCCATATCACCCCATTCCACTTTTTGCTCATAGATAACAGAAAAGCCTTTTAATGGGTGATTGTGTTGTTGGGCGATGTTTTGGCGGACGGCATCACTCATTGGGGGATTGGACATATTTTTCTCTCTTATACGACTACTATTTAACAAAAGGTAAAAACTATTGAATCACTAGCGCAGTCGCATTAACCCTTGCTGCTGGGTTGTGGCGACCAATTTGCCATTTTGCCAAAATTGACCGTGGTTTAGGCTTTTTGACTGTGATGTGGTATCGCACCACATGTTGTAGAGTAACCAATCATTCATATCAAATGGGCGGTGAAAATGCATACTATGGTCGATACTTGCTGCTTGCAAGCCTTTAGTCATAAAGCTAATCCCGTGTGGCATCAGCCCCGTGCCAATCAAATAAAAATCAGAAGAAAATGCGAGCAGTGCTTGTTGCACTTGAATTGACTGTTTACCCAGCTGCGGAATACGCAGCCAATTAGCTTGGCTAGGTTGCATGATTTTTGGATGAATGGGGTCACGCGGCTGTATCGGTTTGATTTCGATATGACGATGGCGCATAAAGCGCGCTTTTAGGGCATCGGGGATTTTGCCTACCACTTGGTCTTTGAGCTGTTGCTCGGTCAGCAGCGTGTCTGGACTTGGAAAATTTGGCATGGTTTCTTGGTACTCAAGCCCTTCTTCAAACGGTGAAAAAGACGCCATCATGGTAAAAATTATGCTCGGTTGGTTATCGTCATCATATTGGCGTGCTGTCACTTGACGTGAAGCAAGACTACGACCATCACGTAATTTCTCGACTTGGTAATATACAGGCTTATTGATATCGCCACCGCGCAAAAAATAGCCATGAAATGAGTGGCAAGGTTTAAAATGCTCCACAGTATGGCTGGCTGCCATCAATGCTTGTCCCAGTACTTGCCCACCAAAAATACGCGCGCCGACATAATCGTGGCTTTGCCCAATAAATACATTGTCTTGATACGGCACGAGGGTTAAGGTTTCTAATAACTGCGTGACTAATTGTTGCCAAATCGCTTGCTGCTCAAGCTGCTGCGTTACCGGCACCTGTGGTTGGTGAGTGATATCAATCGTATGGGTATTGTTTATATCTTGCTGGCTTGCCATAGACACTCTTATCATTAACGTTATTTTGGGTAGATAAAATGGATTAAAGTCACTCATTATACAAGAATTTTTGCGTGATAAGGTTTAGAAATTCATCAATCTATGGCATGATAAGACATTTTTTAAACCTTGTATTTATCTTTAAAAAACTTACGAAAAAACTCACGCAATCACTAGGCATACTATGAATCACGTAGGGAAAAATTCAGGCACTACCGAAGCGAACAACAAAGGTACCCATCCTGCTGCGACCCCGCTATTAAAAAATCTATACCGACAAGTCTCTGGCAAACTCTTGGGGCTCGCCGTCAAACCCAAACTTATCGGCGACATCCCCAATATTAGCCAAGCTAGCACCGATGTTAGCGATGATAAGCTAGCGCCAGCTAGCGATAGCGGCACCTCAAGCCAGCGACTCACCTTTTATGTGCTCAAAGAATATTCTCGTAGCAACAGTATTTTAATTGACCTAGAAACCAAACAATACAACCTACCCCCTGCCCTAGCCAATGTCATCGATCGGGCGCATGGTATTGATGAAAATACCGCAATGATTTTTTTGCATCACCATAAAACAGAAAAACTGTCTGATAACAACCCTGTATTCTCACCTCGCCTATTACGTTTGATTGAAGCCGTCGAGCGATACCCAACGCTAAAAATTGATTTTATCCCTGTCACCATCTTGTGGGGACGCGCGCCAGAAAAAGAAGATTCGCTATTTAACCTGCTCACCGCTGATGAATGGCAAGTACCCACCATCAGTAAACAGCTATTTAATATCGGGGTCAAAGGGCGAGATACCTATGTGCAGTTTCACCCACCCAAAGATTTGCGTGGCATTATCGAAGATGAGATCAGCAAAAACCCTGCGCTGCAATCAGATAGCCTGGCATCTACTGATGCTGCTAGTAACGACCGCCATCATTTACACACCGTCGCTGCACAGGTACAGCAGCGTTTAGAAGGTTATCTGGATAAACAACAAGAAGCCATCTTGGGTCCTGACTTATCAGACCGTCGCAACGTGGTCGATAAAATTCTGTATACCCCTGCCATTCAGCATGCCATCAATATCGATAGCAAAGAAAACTCGCGTGAACTCGCCAAAAGCCGCAAACTCGCTCGTAGTTATTTAAATGAGATAGCCAGTGATTACTCGTCTGCAACCGTGCGCTTTTTTGATCGCTTTTTGACCTGGCTTTGGACACAGTTGTATGACGGGGTTGAAGTCGCGCACTTTGAGCGGGTACGCGAACTGGCATCCGATTATGAAATCATCTATGTGCCTTGCCACCGCAGTCACATGGACTATCTGTTGCTGTCATACGTGATTTATAAACGTGGGCTGCGTGTGCCCTACGTTGCTGCAGGCGAGAACCTAAACATCCCCGTGCTAGGTCAAATATTACGCAATGGCGGTGCTTTCTTTATGCGTCGCAGTTTTAAAGGCAATCCGCTTTACTCTGCGGTGTTTCGTGAATACGTGCATAGTATGCTGATACGCAACACGCCGATTGAGTACTTCATCGAAGGCGGCCGCTCGCGCTCAGGTCGCTTGTTACCGCCCAAAAAAGGAATGTTAGCGATGACGGTACAAAGCCATCTACGCCAAGCGGGCAAACCGATTGTCTTTATCCCGACCTACATCGGTTATGAACGTATTATGGAAGGCGGCACTTATATAGGCGAGCTTAAAGGTAAGCCCAAAGAATCTGAGTCGCTACTCGGTCTGTTAAAAGCCAGCCGAAAAATCGAGCGTATCTTTGGTCATGTGCACGTCAGTTTTGGTCAGCCGCTGTATCTAGCTGATTTTATGAAAAAATTTGAGGTTGCCCCAAACACCCTACCCAAAGATCGTACCGATAGTGATATGCCTGCCAATGTCACTCACATGATTGACAATTTGAGCATCAAAATCATGCAGCGTATCAACCGCTCTGCGGTGCTTAATCCAGTCACTTTGCTATCTTTGGTACTGCTCGACACGCCCCATGGCGCACTCGATGAGCAAAGCTGTCGTGAACAGTTGGCGCTGTATCAACGCATTGCAGAAAAAATCCCGTATGATGATGATGTGTCAATCACCCAGCAAAGCCCAGAAGCCATTATCAATTATGGTGTCAAGCTTAAACTCATCCAGCGCACCCCCCATGTGCTCGGTGACTTGATTCGTATTGCGGACGGTCAAGCGCCGCTACTGAGCTATTTTCGCAACAATATTTTGCATATTTATATCATCGCGTCACTGTGTGCCTCATTGATACAGCGTAATGGCACCATGAGCCTAAACACCATTGAGCGGGTGGTAGGTATCATGTATCCCTTCTTGCAAGCAGAGTTGTTTTTGAAATACCCACTGCGCACTCTAAATGACACTTTACGTGAGCATATCGATACTTTAGTCGAAGAAAATATCATCGTGGACAAAGGGGTGAATGCGGATGGTCATCGCATCCTGACCACGCCAGAGCCGAATACCCGTAGCTATCAGCAGTTGACAGTACTTGCCAACTCAGTTGAGCAAAGTCTAGAGCGCTACTTTATGGTACTTGCGCTGCTGAGTCAGCAAGGCTCAGGCAAACTTACCAAAGATCAAGTGATTGATTTGGGTCATCTGCTCGGTCAGCGTCTATCCGTGCTATATGAAGATGACATGCCAGATTTTTTTGACCGTGCCTTGTTTACTAGCTTTATGGATGCGCTAGAGCGTCTAGGGTATATTACGGTGTCGGCCAGCGGGGTGATTGAGTTTGATGCTCGCATTCATACCATGGCAAAAAGCGCGCGATTTATCCTTAATATGGACGTGATGCATATCTTACAGCAAATTTCACAACTGACTGATGAAGAAATCAAACGCACGTTGACTGAACTGCAAAACAAAAAGCAACGCAAATTTAGTCGTAAAAAAGCTTAATGCCACCGAACAATAAAAAACCGTGTTATCACAACACGGTTTTTTTACATGCAAATCAGCCTAGCGACGCTGCTCAACAATCAGTGAATCAATGCGGCTATTTTGTAGTTGGCGCTGCGCTTGCGCCGCCATCTCTGGGCTACTCATGGCGCGAGAAATGACTTGATAGACAATTTGGTCATTGTTTAAGCGTTTTTTGACGATTTGGGCATCTACCCCCGCCATTAGCACTTCAGCACGGCGTTTATCGGCATCATCAGCATTATCAAAGCTATTGATTTGCAAGATATAAGTCCGCGTAGGCTCTTCATTGCCAATGACAATGGCATCGGCACTGCTTTTGTCATCGGCAGCGGTGCTAGTGTCTATCGTGCTATTGTTGGCTGAAGCGCGTGGCTTGGTACCGTTATCATCAGACAACAACGGATTATCGACCACGCTGACATTCGCTGATTTGGGCGCACTGGGGCTGTCAGGTTGGGTCAACACCACATCAGGCTGCGCCGAGACTGGCTGACTAGCAGCGGCCTCGTCTGGAACGGCACTGACCTGCTGTTCTTTGAGCAGATCATAGAACTCGTAGTTATTGGTTTTGGGTTTGTCTTGCACCTTTGGCTGCACCATCGGCGCTTCGTCGCTGCTCGTGGTTTTGCCTTGGTTAAATGGATTCCACAAATAAACAAACAGACCAATCCCCACGGTCAATATCATGCCCACCAACATGGCAGCAAAAAACGACATCGTGCTTGGCGCTTTACGCGGGGTCGCTCCTTTGGGTCTTGCCATCATCATCTCCTACGACATGGGATACGGTAATATTACAGCATTTTTAGCGTATCTTAATCATATCACATACTGGTTGGTGCCGTTAATCCGAGCAAAATTAAGCCGTTTTGAATCACTTGGCGTACCGACTTTGATAACCGCAGACGCGCCTGCATCAAGTCAAGCTCGTCTTGGGTCGGGGTTTCGCCATCTTTGGGTAAAATACGGTTATCGTTGTACCAACCGTGGAACAAGCTTGCCAAATCTTTGAGGTAATTGGTCAATAAATGCGGCTCATAGTTGACCGCAGCACGGCGTAGCACCTCAGGGTAAGAAGCCAGTAAGCTCAATAAATCCGTTTCAACAGGTTGGGTCAACAGATGTTGCTGGGCTTTGCCGGCTCTGTCATCGACTTTGATACCACGCTCTTCAGTACGCTCAAGCACACGGCAAATACGCGCATGGGCATATTGAATATAATACACCGCATTATCTTTGGTATGCGATTTGGCAAGTTCTAAGTCAAAGTCAATGTGCTGTTCTGGTTTACGCGCGACATAATAAAAGCGCGCGGCATCATTGCCGACTTCTTGACGCAGCTCACGTAAGGTCACAAACTGACCTGAGCGTGATGACATCTGGATTTGCTCTGTACCGCGCCATAGGGTGACAAACTGCACCAAAATTACATCCATACGCTGGGCATCGTAGCCCATCGCAGTGAGCGCCGCTTTAACGCGTTTGATGTAGCCGTGGTGGTCTGAGCCCCACACATCAATAATTTTGTCATAGCCGCGGTCAAGCTTGTCTTTGTGGTAGGCGATATCCGAGGCAAAATAAGTAAATTGACCATTGGCACGGCGGACGACACGGTCTTTTTCATCGTCAAATTCGGTGGATTTAAACCACAAGTTGCCGTCTTTTTGGTATAAAAACCCTCGCTGTTCTAATAACTCCAAAGCAGGCACAATGGCATCTTGGATCGATTTTTCGCTAAACCATTGGTCAAAATGGACATTAAAATCCGCCAAATCATCTTGGATATCTGCCAAGATGGTACTAAGTGCGGCTTCATGAAAAATCTGATAATTATCGCCCAAATTGGCTTTGGCATTGGCAATTAGCCCGTCAATATGGGCTTCTTTATCACCTGAGACACATACTTTTTCGCCGTTGGCATCGATTTGGTACTCGGCATCGGCAGGTACATTGAGTAGCATATGTGCCCAAGCGGTTTTTAGGCTATCGCCATGCTGTTTTTTGATGGGTTTGGCAATATCTTTGACATAATCGCCTTGGTACGCATTGGTGGGAAATACAATTGGCTCACCGCACAGCTCAAGGTAGCGCAAATAGGTACTGGTTGCCAAAATATCCATCTGACGACCTGCATCATTGACATAATACTCTCGCCCGACTTGGTAGCCAACCGCCTCTAGTAAATTGGCCACGCTCATGCCAAACGCAGCACCGCGACCGTGACCCACGTGCAGGCTTGAGGTTGGGTTGGCAGAGACAAATTCGACTTGGATTTTTTGACCGGCAAATTCTTCGGATGTACCGAAGTCGCCTTTTTGCTCCATAATGGTGTCTAAGATAGCAAAACGCGCGTTATCATCTAAGAAAAAGTTAATAAACCCCGGTCCTGCAATCTCAACTTTGCTAATCATGTTTGAAGCAGGCAACATCGCCACGATGGTTTGTGCCAGTTCACGCGGGTTTTTCTTGGCAGTCTTGGCAGCTATCATCGCAAGGTTACTGGCAAAATCGCCGTGCGCTTGGTCTTTGGTGCGGCTGATGGTACTGTTATCAACCCAATCGATTGGCAAAATTTGCTGTTGTTTTAGTGATTCCACCACTAATGCTAAGGCTTGCGAAATGACGGGTTGTTGTTCTGACATGGAAATTCTCTTTGTTGGCTTACAGGTTTTGTTGCAGGATTGATAGCTAAAAAAGCACGATAAATCAATGAATCACCATTGATTTGAGGCTATCACTCGCTCACAATCGATGGGGATTGATTTTGGCGTTCAATATACCAATTTTTGATGGTTTTTTCATTATAATCCTGTCAAAAGATACATGCCATTACAAGGAAACGCGGTTTTTTGGCGTATAATATGCGCTAAAATTTTGTAATGTCTGATGACAATCATAGGATAATAACATGTTTGTTTTAGTCTCTAGTGAGTTAATCACCAAACTTGGCATGTATGTGCTGCTACCTATCTTTATCGCGTTTTTATTTTTTATCATGTACGATATTTCCAAGAAAAACAATGCAGGCAAACAAGGCACATTTTGGATTTTTTTGGCACTGGGCGGCGGTTTTTTTGGCTTTCTCATCAAAATGGTCTTGGAGTGGTATTTTAGTAGGACGCTTTAAAGTCTCCTACGCTAAACCTCACTAGCCTAAAACGCCATTACCCCAAACTACATTACATTTGTTACTTGTTCATGTACCGTTACGGTCGTTTGGCTATCATCACCGCACGGGTCGGGCGTTGATAGCCCTCGATGGTTTTGCTGCTATCATTGGGGTCAAGAAAATCGCTTAAAGATTGATAATCCATCCAGTCGGTTTTGCGTTGTTCATCCGTCGATGTCACATCCACATCGACACAGCGCACATCCACAAAGCCTACTTTGTACAGCCATAGCGACAGTGCCGCAACCGATGGGATAAAATACACGTTATTCATCTGTGCATAGCGCTCACTTGGCACTAGCACGGATGTCGTATCCCCTTCAATCACCAAGGTTTCTAGTACCAATTCTCCGCCTTTTGCTAACTGATGGTATAATTGCTCAAGATGCTCAAACGGTGACGCGCGGTGATACAGCACGCCCATACTAAACACGGTATGGAACAGCCCTGCTTGTCCGCTAGTCAAGCTAGGATTGGGCAAGGCTTCAAGCGGTACGGGCACATAGTGCACCCTGTTGCGTCCAAAATCGTTACGGTCAGCGTCTCTGACGAAATGCCGAATCGCCATAAACTGGTGATAAAACAGACACGATGGGTCAATCACAATCACCGTGCTTGCCCCTGCGCCCGCCATACGCCAGCCGTGATAACCCGAACCGCCGCCCACGTCTAACACGCGTTTGCCGTAAAGTGGGCTGATATGCGGCAATACCCTATCCCATTTCCAATCACTGCGCCATTCGGTATCAATATGGATTTGCAGGTCGTCTCGACCCAGTAAAAAACCGCCTTTACGCCACGGCATCAGACGTTTGAGTAGCGCTTGGGTTTGCTTGTATTCACTCTCTTGCCAATCCAATGCTGCGGTGATACAGGGTTGATTCAACGCTACTTGCGCGTTGTCAACCACGGGCAAGCGCTCAATGAGCGATTGATAAAAAGGCGCATGGGCGTAGCGTGATTTGTCTTTGATGGTAGCCAGCCAGTTGGGCAACCGGGCAAGCCATTCATTGGCAACTGGGTATTTTTCCGCCAATTGCAGCAAGGTAAGATAAACGTCGGTTTCGGCAGTTTTGATGGTGTGGTTCATGGTTGACTCTTTTAGGATTGACAGGTTTTCATCTTTTAAAGGCAATTATCACTTAAACGCAATAATCGACGCAAAGTTTAAAAACTGAAACCACGTCAAATGGCGGTCAAACCCCACTGTTGCTAGACGCTGATGATGAAAATCAAGGGTATCGGTGATAAGCACATTCTCCAGTGCATTGCGTTTACCGCTGATTTCCATCTCACTATAGCCATTGGCACGTTTAAAATCATAATAACGCTCAACGCGCCAGGCATCGTCCGCTTCATCGAGCAAATGGGTTTTTTCGGTCAAAATCAAAATACCGCCTTCAACCAACGCATCATAACAGCGTTTGAGTAACTGCTCGCGCTTATCAGGGGATAAAAACTGCAAGGTTAAATTGAGCACAATCATATCGCACCGCTCAAACGCCACCTCACACACATCGGCGCAAATCAGCTCGATATCATGCTCAGGATAATGCTGCATTAGTACACTTTGCGCTTTGGCGATCATCGGCTCTGAGATATCAATGGCTTTGATTTGCAAATCTTGCGGCGCAAACTCGCCTGCGAGCGCAAAACTCACCGCCCCGAGTGAACAGCCCAAATCATAGACGCGGCTGACTTTATTGCCGTCACTATTGGTTTGGCGAAACTGGCAATGGCGTTTGGCAAAAATCGGCAACATGGCGAGCATCTGCCCATACCCAGGCACACTACGGCGAATCATATCGGGAAAACAAGCCACCACTTGCTCATCAAAGCTAAACCGCGCATTGGCATCTAGCGGCGTGGTAAATAAAGTATCGAGGGGTGGTTTGGCTTGGGGCTGACTCATGCGGCTGACTCACTATGGCTGATTGAGCATTACTAAGACTTAGTATCGCTGACAGTTTTATGAGCGCTTCAACAATGAAACGCTTAAGGAACGCTTAAACTGTCAGGTTTTTAGATAGCGGAAACTTGGTTTACATTGCCTAACTTGAATGGCGAGTAAACTTTGCTATTCTAACATTTTCATCCGTTTTACTTTTAATAATTTATTTTAACCCTTATATCAAACCAATGAGATAACCATAAAAAGGTACTGTTATGCAAACGATTATTTTAGGTGGTGGCTGTTTTTGGTGTACCGAATCAGTATTTAGCCATGTCAAAGGTGTGACCGATGTCACCTCAGGCTATATGGGCGGTGATGAAGTAAGCGCCAACTACAAAGCCGTCTGTGGCGGCGATACCGGTCATGTCGAAGTGATTAAAGTCGATTTTGATGAGACCATTATTCCGCTTGAGACAGTATTGGATATTTTCTTTGCCACCCATGATCCAACGACACAAGACCGTCAAGGTAATGATGTAGGCAGACAATATGCCTCTGTGGTATTTTACACCGATGAAGCACAACAAAAACCGACCATTGACCGTGTGATTGGTGAGCTTCGTGATGAGCAGGGCATCAAGGTGGTGACCGAAGTGCATCCTGCTGCGCAGTTTTTCGTTGCCGAGGACTACCACCAAGATTATTACGCCAACAACCCGACCCAAAGCTATTGCAACTTTGTGATTCCGCCCAAGCTTGCCAAGCTCAAACAATATTTTAGCGGTTTTATGATTGAACAATGACCCGTGTCGATACAGTATTAATACTTTGTTGATACTGTACTAATCCTTTCAAAATTGGGCCCTACCGCATTAATGCCCAATTTTTTCGCGTTAAATAATTGAACTTATCACAACAGTGTAAAAATTAACGCTTTATCACCCAATGTGAAAAAATGTAATTAAATGCATTTACTCCTTTCACTAAGCAAGCTTTTTTTATACCCTTGAATGAGTCAAAATTCACCCCGTTTGTTGATTTTTTTATCTGTCACTATTCAAGGTTTGTTATGCGTTTACTTCCGATTTTTATGGCGCTGGCAGGCGTGGCGATGGTTAGCCAAGCCAATGCCGCACCGACACCGCCTAATCTTAGCAATGCCCAGTTTCAACAGTGTTTATCCAATCTCAAAAACAGCAGCACCTTTCGCGGTGTAGCCAGCACTTTAGAACAATATCGCCCAACTGAGCCTGACCCTAGTGTGATTGTCTCGCTCAACTATCAACCTGAGTTTCAAAAAGAAGTGTGGGACTATCTCTCAGGTCTGGTCGATGAAGAGCGTGTGCAAGACGGTATCAATGCCAAAAATCAACTGCAAAGCACGCTAAACCGTATCGAGCAGCGCTATGGCGTGAAAGGAACGGATGTACTTGGCGTCTGGGGAGTAGAGTCGAACTTTGGTAAGCAGCTGGGTAAAAAAGACTTAATCCAGTCGTTAGCGACTTTGTCTTGCTTTGACCGTCGTCAGTCGTACTTTCGCACGGAATACGCCAACGCGCTGCGTATCTTGCAAAATGGTGATATCCGCCGTGATGATATGACTGGCTCATGGGCAGGGGCGTTTGGGCAAACCCAGTTTATGCCAAGTACCTTCTTACGCTTGGCGCAAGATTTTGATGGTGATGGACGTAAAGATTTGGTCAACAGCCAAGCTGATGCGCTCGCATCAACGGCCAATTTCTTAGATAAAGCAGGTTATCGCACGGGTGAGCCTTGGGGTTTTGAGGTCAAGCTACCTGCAGGGTTTTGGGCAGATAGCAACCGCAAAGCCAAAAAACCGATGAGCTACTGGCGCAGTCAAGGTCTGACCCTTGCCAATGGTCAGCCGCTACCCTCTAGCCTTGATAGTGCAGGACTGCTATTACCGGCAGGTATTAAAGGCCCTGCATTCTTAGTGGGTAAAAACTTCGATGCGTTTTATAGTTACAATGCGTCAGAGAACTACGCGCTAGCGATTGCGCATTTGTCCGATATGATTAGCCAAAACCGTACTAGCAATGTCGGCTTTGTCACACCTTGGCCAACGGATGATGCCGGTATTAGCCGCCGTCAAGCCCGTGAAATCCAGCAAGCACTGCTTAATCGTGGGTATGATATTGGTCAAGTCGATGGCATGATTGGCGATAAAACGCGCTATGCCATTCAAGATTTTCAGCGTCAGCAAGGTGTCAACCCTGATGGTCGTGCGGGTATGAAACTCTACCGTATGCTAATGACTCAGCCAACAGGCAATGCTCAGTACCCAAACCAATACCCGACCCAAACGCCCGTTCGATACCAGTCTGTACCGAATTCAACGGTTACTACCACGCCGACTAAAGTGGTACGCGATGCCAATGGGCGCACGAGTTACTATCGTATCGATAATGGGCAAGGTGGAGTGACAACGCCTTAGTGATTTAAGCGTTAGTCATTTAAACTTTAAATGATTTAAACCCGAGATATTTGAAACTTAGTCATCTACAATGTTTATTAATTTTTTATCCCCCAATAAAAAACCCTTAATGTCAGTATTAAGGGTTTTTTGTTGATAGTGACACGGTTTTGTTAATATCCCCACATGGGACAACCTTATACAATAGGTGGCGGGGTGGGCTCTTCACCATCATCCATTTGGATCGGTTTGACTTCGCCTTTTGAATTGCTGCCCCAATTGTCCTCTTCGTCTTCATCCCATTTTTTGAAGTTATCGCGTGGGTTGATGCCACGGCGTTTCATGTCTTCGACTTGCTCTTCAAGGGTGCGAAACTGCTGGGCTTCGTGCATAGTGTCTTCAAGTTGGTTGATGTTGTTTTCAAGATCGTCCGCTTGCTGGGTCACATGATTGCTCATAATTTTCTCCTCTTTTATCCTCAATGTTATCGTTATGTGTGTTGTGAAATTATCATAACATAAAAAATGTGATGCTAGATAGCAGGTCTGTATAACATTGTCATGACATGAGTAAATCATGGCTTGGTCAAAGCTGATATAAAATGCTCGGGTAAAATACTGAGATAAAACACTAAAAATGCGTGTTAGAAACGACAGTTTAAGCTTGTACAATAATGTTAATCTGCCACAGCTCGCGGATACTTCGCTCTTCTTTGACCGAGACCAACCATTGTTTTTTCACCAGTTGGCTTTTGATCCATTGATAATCGATATTGCTGATTTGACAGCGAGAAACGGCATGGATTTTGGGTGAGATTTTGAGCGCTTCTGCCATCGCAGCATCTTTGAGGGCATCATTAATTTGGGTTAACATCATATTACTGGTAAACGGCTGCGGTAATGCTTGTAGCATTTGCACAATATTGCCCCAGCTAAATGTATAAGCTGCGCTGATTTCTTGCAAGTTGCCGCCTTCAAACGCGTGTGCGGTATAGTTGACCAATAACGCTTCATTGAGCGCTTTTGGCGTGACTTGGGTAGGTCTGGCTTCAGCTTCAGGCGGCTTTTGATCGTGCTCTAGGCTACTGGCCATTAAGGCGGGTTGCATACTATTACGGATATGAAATCTATCCGAGACAAACACCGACTTCAAATCGCCACTAGCGCCTGTCGGTAGCGCCCTCAATGGATGGGTGTCTTTGACCCAACCTGACCGCGGAAACTCGTCTTTGATTTCCTCAAGCATTCGCACACAGTCGGGCACGCCGTCATGGGTCTGATCGAAGTAAATTGCCCGCGAACCTTGCTCTTTAATCACCAAATTAAACAGATCCAACCGTTGACGTAATAGCTCATGTTGGCTCGGTTGGGTATTGACCAACGCAATCATTGGCACCCGTTTTGAAGACGCATAGATATAAGATAAGTGCAGATAACTGACACCTGATAGGCTTAAATGACCGTAATCATTGCCCAAAATAAAAATCATATAATCACATTGGTCGATTTGTTGGCGGCTGTATTCAACAAAATTGGTATGGGTCGCAAGCAAATCCCAAGTCAAAAAATAATCTGTCGATAGCGCATACTCTAGCGCGTTCTCTAAGTTGACATTTTCATTTCTCACCAAAGAGATATGAATATGATAACGTTTCTTTTGAGACATGCTATCTTCTCCATAACGCTCTAATGAACGCAATTAATCAAAAAAGTAAAGGGTTAAAAGCTGAATCGTTAAAAGGTAAAATGGTAAAAAGCCATGCTGACTAACCAACAAGCTCAATTCACTGCACGGTGTTGAGTCACACACAAGGTAAAAAAATCAATCCCCAACTCTGGCAAAAATCGCTGCAATAGACGCGTTGCCGCCTGCTCAGTAGTGGGTAAGTTGGCGGTGGCATAAAACTGTAACCGTGGTCGCTCTTTATGAGAGGCAAGCCGATTGGCTTGCTCAAGCAAATCATATACGCGTTTGGCAATGGCATCGCCCGAATCAATCAATGCCACTTTCCCCATAGCTTGGTGGGTCATCAGCTCGTCGATACGCTGTGCCAAATAGGCTTTAAAAAAAGGAAAATGGGTACAGCCCAGTACCAGTTGGTCTACTTTTTTATCCTGTAACTCACTTAGCAAGTGATCTAAATCAGTCACGGCTGGGTGATGGTTTGGCATACCCAATTCTACCCAAGGCACTAGGCTGTTAAAGCTATATTTGTGGACAGTCACTTGCTGCGGTTTGGCGACCTGTTCAATGACTTCATTGAGTAAATACCCGTGTAAGGTCGCCGGGGTTGCCAATACCGCGACTTGCTTGGTCGCCGACTGCATCACCGCAGGTTTTAATGCAGGGACTAAACCGACAATCGGTACTTGAGGATACCGCCGCCTTGCCGCCTGTAATCCATGCGCAGAGGCACTATTGCAAGCTATCACAATAAGTTTACAGCCTTGCGAGTGTAGCCATGCCACTGCCTGCAGCGTAAGTTCACGAATCTCTGCTTCACTGCGTGAGCCATAGGGTACATGCAGGGTGTCGGCAAGATAGATATAACGTTCAAATGGCAAGCGTCGCTGCAAATGGGTCAATACCGACAATCCGCCCAACCCAGAATCAAATACGCCTATCGGCGCGCTTGCTAACTCTACCATAGCCTAATCAGTCCAACTCGCAGGGTGCTGCTATTTTAAACCGCAAAATAACCGCCTACCCATAAAATAGACCACTATCTTATACCAATTTTTAGATGCTCACTACAAAAAAATGCAGTTGCCGAACTTGACAGCAAATTCGTCACTTCGCTGGTTCACAAGCTATCAAAATTTGGCTGAAGCGGCTATTTAGGCGGTCATCGTCAAGGTAAAAGCGCTATCACCACTGTGCAAAATCAATGACGTACCCTCTTCACCCTCTACCAACTCACCCAGTTCAATCAAATGGTAAAACACATTGCGATGAATGAGTCCGTATAGCGCTGAGCCACCATTTTGCCGAACCAATAAATAAGGCTGGCTGGCTTGTTTTTGCGGTAGGCCAGCATCATGCTGGCTAGCATGGGTAAATGGCAGACCCAAACGAATCGGATGCTGCTCATCAGCAATCACCACATCGCCTTGCGTGGTGGTGAACTGCAACACAGGTTTGTTAGTATCGCCAAATTGCTGGCTAATGACGTCAACTTGATTGACTAGCAGTGGCGCGTCTTCTACTTGGATTTGCCATTTTTCAACAGGGGTTTTTAAAAAATACTCAACGTGGTTGTTGTCATCAACTTCTGACCATAACACTTTGGCAAACAGATCAATGAGTAGTGGACGGGTGATTTGACTGCCTTCATGCCACCACTCACCATTGGCTTTGACCACCACATCCATCATACCGCTGAGTTTGGGTTGCCATTTTTCAAGGGGTGGAATTGGGCGTGTCGGATGGTTTGCGGTTGCTAGCGCTTGCGAAGCGACCGATTGCTCGATTTGTTGGCTTAGCTCGCCTATATTAAAGCTAGTATCAAAACTGGGTTTAGATGCTACATTATTAGTATCAGTATTAGTCATTTTATAGCTCGTATTATGGTAGTTTTTATTTAGATTAGTATTTAGCGTATTGTAGGGGTTTATGAATGCCATGATGCGCTGTGTTGACATCACTTTGTGGTACATAGTAGTCAATTCAACGCTGGGTTTCAAATAGTCGCTGTTAGTACCTGTGTCGATTTATTGTATATAAAAGTGATAGCTCGCATAAGACAAGCCAAATTGGGTGCGATAAATTAAGCCCGGCAGTCATTTTCTCCTGCAAAAATATTAGGTGGTTAAACCGTTAATCTATTATACTAAGTAGTATTTTTTCTGAATTCATATAACGATTCATTATATGTTAAAATCAAGAAAACCATTGATAACATTGCCAGCCTGCGCCAGCAATTATTTGATGAACTGATAATCAAAGGCTAACCTTCCCAATCACTAGCCTTGCAAAAATCATCGTGATGCAACTTATGTTGATAAATTGTCAGATATAAGCTGAAGAAGCGCATTGGGTTAAACAATGCGCGCAAGGTTAAGTAAGTTGTCATCACTGAATTTTATTTTTCTAAGGAGTTTGTATGCAAGACATCGAACGCGAGCAAATGGAGTTTGACGTAGTTATCGTGGGTGGCGGACCTTCAGGTCTATCTGCGGCAATTCGTCTACGTCAACTTGCCATTGCTGCTGGCAATCCTGATTTTAGCGTGTGTATCGTTGAAAAAGGCTCAGAATTTGGTGCCCATATCTTATCAGGTGCGGTTATGGAGCCTAATGCACTGACTGAACTGATTCCTGATTGGAAAGAAAAAGGTGCGCCAGTTCGCGTGCAAACCAAAGGTGACCGCGTCTACATGCTCAAAAATGAGACCAAATACCGCGAATTGCCAGAAAAAATCGTCCCAAGCTTGATGCACAACCATGGCAACTATATTATCTCATTGGGTAACCTTGTACGTTGGTTAGCTACCCAAGCCGAAGAGCTTGAAGTGATGATGTTCCCAGGTTTTTCTGCTGCTGAAATTCTCTACAACGAAGATGGTTCTGTTCGTGGCGTATTGACGGGTGACATGGGCGTCAATGCCGAAGGTCAACCAAAATCAGGCTATGAGCCAGGCTATGAGCTACTGGCAAAATACACCATTTTTGCTGAAGGGTGCCGTGGTCACTTAGGTAAACGCTTAATCAGCCGTTTTAACCTATCAGAAGGCAAAGACCCACAGCACTACGGGATTGGCTTAAAAGAGCTTTGGGAAATTGACCCTGCCAAACACCAAGAAGGCATGGTGCTGCATGGTTCAGGTTGGCCACTTAGCGAGACGCATAGTAATGGTGGTTGGTGGTTATACTTCGATGAAAACAACCAAGTGTCATTTGGTATGGTGATTGACTTGTCTTATCACAACCCTTACCTATCGCCATTTGATGAGTTACAACGTCTAAAAACCCATCCGCTCATTCGCAATATTTTAGAAGGTGGTAAACGCTTATCTTATGGGGCGCGTGCCTTGACCAAAGGCGGTTTAAACTCATTACCAAAACTGTATTTTGCCGGTGGTGTGTTAGTAGGGGACGATGCAGGTTTCCTAAACCCAGCAAAAATCAAAGGTACTCATACCGCCATCAAATCAGGTATGTTAGCCGCTGAAGCCGTGTATGAAGCGATTGCTGCTGGTCGTCAACATGACGAAGTGCCAACCTATGAGCAAAAATTCAAAGCATCATGGCTCTACAACGACATGTACCAAGCGCGTAACTTCGCAAATGCGATGCACCGCATGGGTATCTGGATGGGCGGTGCGTTCAACTTCCTAGAGCAAAATATATTTAAGGGTAAAATGCCACTGACTATTCGTGACAGAATGCCAGACTACGATGTGCTTGAGCGCGCAGACCACGCTTATATCCCTGAATATCCAAAACCCGATGGTAAGCTGACCTTCGATAAATTATCTTCCGTGTTTATCTCCAATACCAACCACGCTGAGGATCAACCTTGTCACCTAAAATTAACCGATCCAGAGGTGCCAATTAAGCGTAACCTCAAAATCTTTGCTGAGCCAGCACAGCGTTATTGCCCAGCAGGGGTATATGAAGTGGTGCAAAGTGACAGCGGCGCAAAATTTGTAATCAACTCACAAAACTGTGTGCACTGTAAAACTTGTGATATCAAAGACCCCTCACAAAATATCACGTGGGTCACGCCAGAAGGCGGTGGTGGTCCAAACTACCCAAATATGTAATGATGTATCAAAAAAAGCCGCTAACGTTAGCGGTTTTTTTATTGGGTTTTATCAAAGTTGTCTAAACCAAATAATGGCACTTTAGCAAGTTCTGCGACGTTGATTACAAAAAACGGTGACGATTAACGCAGATTGGCTCTGACTGGATATCTTTAAGCAAATTGTGAATTAGCGACTGCTGGTCAGCTAGTTGGTTTGACATGATGTTTTCCTTAGCAAATGGCGATAAAGTGGTGACTAAATAGGTATCTTGTGACTTACAAAACTGGCGTTATAACTAGGAAACATTGGCTGACTAAGGTGACAAGCGTATGACGATTGAATGAACAATTAACGGCAAATTTTAGCCAATAAAAAAGCTGACCGAAGCCAGCTTTTGTGCAGTCAAAAATCTATGCAATAAAACATACAGGCAATAAAATATACAGGCAATAAAACTAGGCTTAAAACCTAGTCGCTTATCAAGACTAGGGCGTGTCCCTAATTTGAATAAGCCCAAAAGAGCCCTATTTTAACCCTATATTCCAACAAAATATAGGCAAACACAAACAATGGCGAGAACCGCAATAACTGACAACA